>CAYNWI010000088.1:0-8857 GCA_964400825.1 uncultured Anaerolineae bacterium
GACCATACGACCGTGGACGAGGCTTTGCAGGCTTTGGAGGAGGGTCTTGCAGTGTGGATGAGGGAGTACGAATGAGCAGTGAATTTACGGTCAAGGCAAATAGAGACCCTAAGGGTTTTGAAAACCCTTAGGGTCTGGATGCGAACACCGGAAAGGAGAAGCACGATGACTGGACCTGCTCCCCTCCAACACAGCCAATACTATCACATCTACAATCGTGGTAACAACCGCGAAAACATCTTCATCGAGGAACGCAACTACCGCTACTTCCTCAAACTCTATGCCAGGTACATCGGGCCCATCGCCGATACCTATGCCTATTGCCTGCTACGAAACCACTTTCACCTCCTGGTTCGGATCAAAACGGTGGAAGAGCAGGAAAAGACCCTTAGGGTTTCGGAAACCCTAAGGGTCTCCGGGGCCTTCACTCCCCTAGTCCCCAGCCAGCAATTCGGCAATCTGTTCAACGCCTATGCCAAAGCGATAAACAAAGCTTATCAGCGTACGGGCAGCCTTTTTGAACATCCATTTGGCCGCATCCCAGTGACCTCAGATGCGTACTTTGTTTACCTGATCACGTACATTCACCAGAATCCACAGAAACATGGCTTCGTTGACGATTTCCGTCTTTGGCCCTATTCCTCGTATCATACGATCCTTTCCACGAAACCCACGCGCCTGAAGCGGAGTGAGGTGCTGGCCTGGTTCGATGGACCGACGGAATTTCAGGCGTCACACCAGCAGGTGGTGAACGAATACCAGATTGCATCGCTGGTGCCGGATGACTTCGACTAGACCCTAAGGGTTTCCAAAACCCTTAGGGTCTGGGGGAGAAAAGAATGTCACTACCCAATAGTGCCAGCAACATGCCAATCTTCGACGGTCACAATGACACACTGGTACACTTCTACCTGCCAGAGCGTGGCGGGGGGCGTTCGTTTCTTGCGCGAAGTGAAAAAGGCCATCTCGATCTCCCCCGCGCTCGCGAAGCTGGATTTGGTGGTGGTTTCTTTGCCATCTTTGTCCCGTCTCCCACGGTAGACTACTCGGTGTCGCCGAAGCCTGATCTACTCATCAGAACGGAGAACGGGTACGAAGTGAAGCTGGCCGATCCGATAGATTTCGATTACGCTTACGAGTTTACCAACGAGGTGATCACCAGCCTGTTTCGCCTCGAGGAAGCCGCCGAGGGCGCGATCAAGGTTGTGCGAAACGTCGAGGAGCTGGTGGATTGCCTGGGTCAAAATGTGTTGGCCGTCGTCCTGCATTTCGAGGGGGCTGAGGCGATTGATCCCGAATTGCACCATCTGGAAGCGTTCTACCAACTGGGCTTGCGTTCGCTGGGCATCACCTGGAGCCGCCCCAACGCCTTCGGCTGCGGTGTCCCTTTCAAATACCCCGCCTCTCCGAACATTGGCCCAGGCTTGACCGAGGCGGGCAAGGAATTGGTGCGCGCCTGCAACGATCTCGGCATCATGCTCGACCTATCACACCTCAACGAGCGGGGTTTTTGGGACGTGGCGAAACTGTCCGAGGCCCCCCTGGTGGCAACCCATTCGGCCGCGCACGCCCTTACGCCCAGAACGCGCAATCTCACCGATGAACAACTGGACGCCATTGGCGACTCGAACGGGGTAGTGGGCGTCACCTTCACCATCCACGACCTGCGCCCCGACGGCGGCCTCGAGGGAGATGTCCCCCTGGCGGCCCTGGTACGTCACATTGATTACATTGCTCAGCGCATCGGAATTGATCACGTCGCCTTTGGCTCTGACTTCGATGGGGCTACCATACCGAAAGAGCTGGGAGATGTCACCGGACTTCCCAGACTTCTCGGAGCGCTGCGCGAGCAGGGGTTTGATGATGCTGCTCTTCGCAAACTGACTCACGAGAACTGGATTCGCGTGCTTCGAGACACCTGGAATGATTAATGCGGAGGCTCTTCCATGAGTCGTACCATTCGTTATCAAGGCGCTATCATTCGCAATGATCACATACTGCTGATCAAGCATCGCGAATACGCGAGTGGAGACGACTACTGGGTGATCCCTGGCGGCGGACGAGAAGATGGCGAAACCGAGGAGGAATGTGTGGAGCGCGAGATGATGGAGGAAACCCATCTCAATGTAACAGTGAAGCGGTTGCTGCTGGACGAGCCAGGGCATCCCGATGAGGCCTACCCGCGACTCAAGACCTACCTGTGCATCCCGATGGCAGGTGAGGCGCATCCTGGCTACGAACCGGAGTCTGAGGCTGCGGAGCAATATGCGATCACAGAGGTCGGGTGGTTCGACCTGCGCGACGAAACGACGTGGGAGGCTAAGGTCATTACCGATCCATTCACCTACCCACTGCTGCAACGGATACGAACGGTGTTAGGCTACAGCAAGGTCATTAACTATCAAGGAGGTTAGACTATGCGTGTTCTTTTTTTCATCCTGATAATCCTCGTGGTTGTCGTCAGTTTCGCGCTTGTATTTGGCGCTGCCCTTGGCGTGGGCTGGGTACTCGCCCGCTTCTTGCCCTTCTCCTTGTTCGAGGCAACTCTCCTGAGTATGATTGCCACCATGATCATCTGGACCGTCTGGCGCAACATTCTCAGCTCAGTCAGGGACTTCGGTCCCGATGTAGATGAAGAAGAACCGGAATGGGGCCTCGATGAAATCCCTCCATCCCGGTTCTACAGAACGGACGCGGATAGAACCTGGGAGAACTGGTTTCGGTACATACTGGCCAACGCTACCTACGAAGACTTTCTCAATTCAGGTTGGACTGCCCAGATGAACGAGGGGCAACTGAAAGAGCTGTCCATCCGCCTGACGGATGCAGCGATTGCAGGGCTGAAGGCCAAATCGTCTCGCACTAAGCGGCTGAGGGTGAGCAAGGGGATGCTGAAACACGAGATAACCAAGATGGGGCAGAAGCCATACGATGACGACATCCTGGACACAGCCGTCAGTGCCATCAACGACGAGTTGGGCTCCCTCCAGGAGGAGCTGCGGGACGTGATCAGGGGGAGGTTGTGGAATGAACCTGTGGACATGTTCTAGAATCCCCGAGTTTCTCGACTCGCTTTTCCAGGAAGAGTTTGGCGACCAGACTGAGTATGACCCGGAAGTGGTCAGACTGGTCGAAGAACACCTGGGACGGGAAGCGCTTCACCCGAAAGCAGGATCCCAATTGGCCAAGGCATTGCTCCAACTGGCAAAGGCACGCGCCGTGGAGGACGACCAATGGGTTGGATAGTTACGCAACTCAGCGTGCAGGGGATCAAAGGCATCCCGGAGCGAGCTGGCGATTTCGAGCTGGCCCAGGAAGGATCTCCCAGATCAATCGCCATCTATGCCCCAGATGCCTGCGGCACGAGCGGCTACGCCGATGCAATCGAGTACCTTTTCTCAGAAGATGGCAGCCTGACTGAGGAAAGAGGTATAGAGCGCAGAGTCTCCATGACGCTCGTCAATTCGGAGTCAGGGGAATCGGTGCAGGCTACCCGTCTGGTCAAGACGGGCCAGGCCGATGATATGCCGCCAGAGCTTCGTCCCATTGTCCGCGCCGCGCCTGCTCGCCGCATCCTGCGCCAGCACGACCTCAAACGCTTTGTGGCTGATATGACTTCCGGCGAGCCCTGGGGACAAGACACTGCCGAGCTTTCCAGGTGGCTTGGCCTGACACACCTGGAGCAGGTACTCAAGCACCTGGAAACAACCGCGAGCACGTTGGCAGGCCGTGACCTCAGTTGGGAAATCGTGGGGCGGGTGCAAGATATCGCCCGACACACCGATAACTCCGTCACCGAGTACGATGAACGCGCGGTATTGGACTGGTGCGAGGCGGAGACCGAGCGGAATCTTGGCAAACGTCTGGCCATAGATTCAGTGGAGGGAATGAAGAAGGCCATTCGCACGCTGAAACGGCTGCAGGGCCGAATCATCGTAGCGTCATCTGCCACCGCCGGATCCTACCAGGCCAGGCTCGCCTTGGAGCAGTTAGCGACCGGCTTGATTTCCCGAAACGGTCAACTTCAAGGCTGCCGCACCGCCTTGACTGATGCAGTGGCGGCGGAGCGACAGACAGAGGGCCTTCTGACCAGAGCCAAGAACAGCGTCTTTCAGGAGGTGTGGGCCGCAGCCCAGGAGATTTTGGAGTCACAGATCACGGGCGAATGCCCCGTGTGTCGCACACCCTGGCGAAAGACCCGCGCCGGCTCTCAGGAAGCCGCGTTGATCACTATCACCAGAAGCCGCGACGAACTCGCCGAGCTGGCCGCAGCTCGAAACGAGCAACAGAAGGCCACGCGCAGACTCAAGAAGGCTATCAGGAACTTGGAGAAGCGACTGGCACGGGTCGCAACAGAGGCCAAGAAACTATCGCTATCAGAGATTGAAACCCAGGCCACAGAACTCGTGCAGGCTGCCAGAACACTGGTCACGACCAACCGCTTCCTGTCTCAGATGCAGGACGAATGTGAAGCGTTGTTGGATCGTTGCCCGGAGTTTGTTGCCCAAAGACTACAGCCTGCGCTTCAAAGTCTCCCGCCCATGATGGCGCCGGTCACGACCAACCAGGTAGAAGCAGCCATCGAGCATTTTCACGCCTTGTGGGACGCCCTGACCCGCCTCCAAGAACTGCGCCGCGAGCAAGAAGAATATCAAAAGGTCAAACACAGCTTCGATGCCATCGCGGAGGTCATTCAAGAGCGAGCCGCCGCCCTGGTGAATGACGTTCTAGCAGCTCTTGAAGACGATGTGCAGTCCACCTACCAGACGATCCATCCGACGGACGCTGCACCGAGCATCCATATCGTTCCAGACACCGAGACCAGGACACTGAGAATGTGGCTGACCCCACCTGCTGGTGATCTCAGCGAGTCCCAAATGAACACTCTTGGCCTGGCATTGTTCATCAGCTCTGTGGGCCTGTTCAACCGCGAGTTCCCATTTCTATTCCTGGACGACGTTTTTCACTCTTACGATGCCGACCACAGAGACCGAATCGTTGACTTAGTCGCCGAGCGCCTGGACGGGTTTCAAGTGTTTCTGACCATTCACGACTGGCATCTCTATTCAATGCTGAGAGACCGCCTCCATGATAGAGGCTGGTTATTCGAGCGCATGGAATGAAGAGGGGATTGGGCCTCTATTTCACGCGCAAGCTCATGGACAAGGTATATTTCCACTTCAACTCCGGAGGCACTGAGTTGACAATGATCAAGAAGGGATGCCGCTAATCCAGGAGCACCGAGGCCAACCATTTCATTACCCAACATGGCCTCTCCCCACGGCGGGTAGTGAAACCTGAGAGTCAAAGGGGGTCAGGATGAACGAGGAACTGTTCACTCGTGAAGAGGTCATGGCCGGGCTGCCTGCCAGACGGGCAAGCACTCTACTGTTCCTCATCGAGAGCCACACGGCGCATCTGACGGCGCAATCGCGGCAGGCCATGGAGCGTCTCCTCACCGCAGGGGCCGCCGAGGAGCGCGATCTCGCTTTCTTCGAGGCCTTCGCCCTGGGCCGCGATCCCCCCCTCCGCCCCACGATCCAGCACCTGGAACGCTACGCCCCGCGGTGGGCGCCGCTGGCGCCGGAGAACCCCAAAGTGTGAGCCGTCGTCGCCCACCTCCTGGGCCAAAAGTACACCTTCACCTACCAGGCCGTGCCGGGCATCCGGGCTGCGCTGGGCCTGGACTGCGCTTGCCGGATGGCTGGAATCCTTACCGCCTTTTTGGACCGCCTTCGCCTTGACACTCACCGAGACCGTCGGTGGGTGTGGGCGCACAAGATCACGTCTGAAGGGGACTCCGAAGGCCTACCCGCACTTCTGGAAGTGCACTGCGGCGATGAGACGACGCGGTTCGACCTGAAGCTATCCGGTGGGCAAGCCCTGCTGCCCCTGACCGGCCAGCCATGCCGGCTGGAGATCACACTTTCAGAACAATAGATCCTTTTTGCTTGGCCACACGCGCTCAGAGCAGATCGTTAGATCCGCGACCGCCTCAAGTCAGACATCTAATTGGTCGTTCAAGCGTTGGATCTGGCGATCCAACGCGAGCAGCAAAGCAAATCTCGTTGTAATATTAGAGCGGTCTTGGATCCACTCATGAAGAGGGTTCAGTAATCCATGGACGATGAGCTGCGCCGTTTACGCCGAGTCAAGTGGGGCGCTATTGGTCTGGCCGCCCTCTTTCTTGCCATTGTCGAAGCCTACTACTACTTCCTCCGAGGCGTGCCGCTGAAGGTAGGGTTAACACCCCATAGACAGGCAGTCTAGCTTATGGCCGATGGGCGGCCGACCGACGAGGCGGAGGGACCGGTGGTCGTGCAGTTCGCACTGACGGATACGATGAGGGTGGAGTCGGTACTCCTGGAGGCGGACTTTGGAGAGGGATACGTCCCCTATCCCCCAGAATCCGACTCCGATGTCTACTCGGTGGTTCTGCCAGCGTCCGAGCCGTGGTCGCAAGTAGCCCTGCGTCTCACCGCACAGGACACCAGTGGCAACCGCATAATCTACGAGGCCGATCCAGCCTACCTGGTGCCGCCCATTCGGTTGTACTTACCTCTTCTTCACGCATACCCACCATTGGGAAGAGAGAAGAAGGTAAGATGAATTGGGCATTAGCGACTTCACCGCTATCCGTCGTTACCCAGCCTTTTCAAGTACTTTTCAGGAGGGAAAAAACCATGAACAGCAAACAACAGAACCGCACGATGGACAAAGGCTTTCGTCTCTTTTTGATCGCTGCCCTGCTGGTCGCGCTGGTAGGGAGCACCACTGGAGTGACCTATGCCTCCGACGGCGCCGGCAATGCCCTCGATTTTGATAGGACGAATGAGTATGTGAACATCAATGCAGTTGCCGACGATATGGCCGGACAAGAAACTGGTTTCACATTCTCAGCCTGGGTAAAAGCGGCTAATACGCATACGGGCGATACAAAGGGGACTATTCTTGGACTAAATGATAATGATGGTAATGGTTCCATGAAGCTATGTCTGTTTGTTGGGGGTGAAACATCGGCAAGAGACAATAGAATAACAATCTATGAAACTAGTTATGAAATTACAGGTCCTGTTATAGGAGATAATACGTGGCATCACGTGGCCTATGTCCGAAATGAAACTACAGGTACACTATATGTTGATGGCGTAAGCCAAGGCACACATTCTGCTAGCAAAGCTTTCGAATCGGATGACCTGTGGTCTATCGGTCAGGAATGGGATACTCCTTGGCCAACTGTTAGTGATGCATTGGATGGGCAAGTAGATGAAGTCCGCATCTGGAAAACGGCGCTAGATCAGTCTACTATTCAGGATTGGATGCATAGAGAGCTTACGACCGCGCATCCGAATAAGGCTAACTTGGTTGGCTACTGGAAACTCAATGATGACAGTGGCACTACCGCGACGGATTCAAGTCCAGGTATCCGGGGTTCTGGTTCAGCGAACAATGGTACATTGCAGAATATGGAAGCGGGGGATTGGGTCAACTCCACAGCGCCCATCGGCGATACCACCGTCAGCGGTCAGAATGACATCGCAGCCATGTGGGCGGCGAACACGTCAGCCAGCTCGTCCGGCCTGATCATTGCCAACAGCACTTTCCTTCAAGATACAGGCGACGACATCGTGTTCGGCCACAACAACGGCAGCAGCACGACGAGCGACTACTGCCCCAGTGGCGTGGGCCCTCGCTGGCAGCGGGTGTGGTACTTGGATAAAACCGACGTGAGCAGCAATGGTGGCAGCGTGGACATCACCTTCGACTTCGACGACGCGGGCGAGGGCACGCCCGGAGCCAGCAACTACACCCTGCTCAAGCGCAGCGATGGAAGCGGTGATTTCACAGGCATCGCTACCACCTCGACCATCTCCGTCACTCAAGTCATATTCAGCAACGTTGATACCAGTCTCCTGGGTTCGTATTTCACGTTGGGCGAAGGCACTCCCACCGCCGTCACCCTGGCCCGCTTCACCGCCCGCCCAAGGGTAGAAACCTGGTTTCTCGGAGAAACCAGGTTTCTGGCGGCGCTGGCGCTGGTGGCCCTGGGTGCGGTCGGGACCAGCCTACTGTGGCAAGTGCGGCGGCGAAGGGCGTCGAAGGTGCTGGAGTGCCCTCGACGGAGCCAGAACCAGCGGCATCGTTGAGGCAATTGCAAGCTACACTTGGTTCGGCAAGGTTTCGACAAGCTCAACCCGACGGCTCACCACAGGTTTCAAAGTGTAGTGCCCCACAAGCAAGAGAGGCCGCGGTTCAGGCGGACACCACACGTTGAATAGAATGATGAAGAGAGAAAACTCGCTGAGTCCCCGTGTCTCCGTGTTCTGAATTGCCAAACAACCCCGGATGTGATAAAATACCACTGAAGAAGATTACCCAGCCCAACTGAGCTGCGCTCACAGCGAGGCCCTCGCCAGGATACCCAAAAAGGAGGCACCCGCACGTCAAAAATCATCTCCATCCACTCCTTCCGTGGTGGCACAGGCAAATCCAATATCGCGGCCAATCTGGCTACCATTGTAGCCCAACAGGGCCAGCGGGTGGGCGTCATTGATACCGACGTCCAGTCCCCCGGCATCCACGTCCTCTTCGAGCTGGACGAGAAGAAGAAGATGGACAAGGCCCTCAATGACTACCTCTGGGGCAAGTGCGCCGTCGAAGAGACGGTCTACGATGTGGGGGCCGTTTTGAAGATGGGCGAGGGTGCAGTTGCCGTAATGGGAGAAGGCATCTACCTCATCCCTTCCAGCCTCCAGGCCGGGGAGATTGCCAGAGTGCTCAGGGAGGGCTACGACGTGAGCCTCCTCAACGACGGCTTCCGCGAGTTGATCAGCCGGCTCAACCTGGACTACCTTTT
>CAYNWI010000089.1:0-5955 GCA_964400825.1 uncultured Anaerolineae bacterium
GCTCCCTCACCGTTCGCTGCACCTCGGCCGTGACGTCCACCAGCTCAGCCGCCGACCTGGTGTTTATCTCTAATTGAGCTATCATCTTTGCACCCCTCCATGAGTTCCCCTAAGTTCCTCTGAGTTCCCCTACCTTAACAGGAACTCCAGGGAACTCATAGGAACTCCAGCGCATTAGTTGTAGTGTTCTTGCAGGACCACGAGAGCGACCGCGCCCAAGAGACCCACGTCGTCGCCGAGAGTGGCAGGTACAATGGGCGTGTTCTCCCAATAATAACTGGCCATGGCTCGTTCGCGCACCGTAGCGCGGATAGGCTCGAAGAGGAGGTCACCGGCTTTGGTCACGCTCCCTCCGATGACGATCAAGCTGGGGTTGAAAAGATGCAGCAGGTTGACGATCCCGACGCCGATGTAGAACCCGGCTTGGCGGAAGAGTTCAATCGCCACTGGATCGCCCGCCTGGGCCGCCTGGTTGACCACCTTGGCGGTGATTTTGTCCAGGTCGCCGCCAACCAGGTCAGCGATGGCCGTCCCGATTCCGGTTCTGACGAGTTCCCTGGCGCAGCGAGCGATGGCCGGGCCGGCCGCCAGGGCCTCCAGGCAACCGATGTTCCCGCACTTGCAGCGGGGGCCGTGAGCCTCGATGGTCTGATGGCCCACCTCGGCGGCAAAGCCCTGGGCACCCAACAGCAACCTGTTATCGGCAATGATGCCGCCGCCAATGCCGGTGCTCACAGTGATGTAGATGAGGTCGGAGACGCCCTGGCCGGCCCCAAAGCGCTGCTCTGCTAACGCGGCCAGGTTCGCATCGTTGCCCACCACGACGGGCAAGCCAAACTCCGCTTCCATGAGGGTCTTCAGCGGGACGTTCTTCCAGCCAGGCAGGTTTGGGGCGTCCCTGACGATCCCTTTCCGGAGGGCCACAGGCCCAGGAGCAACGATGCCGATACCCTGCAACTGCTCCCGCTCTGTTGCTCCCATCACTTCATAGATGGCCCCTTTGATGCGGCCCACGACCGGCTTCACGCCTTCCTCCGCCAGGGTCAGGCAACTGGTGCGACGGAGGATACTCCCCTCATCATCGGCCAGTGCCGCTCGAATCTGGGTACCGCCCAGGTCTACGCCAACGATCAACTTTTCCGCCATAGCCCCTCCTTCCCGTTCGATTGCCCCTCAAGTATACCACGATTTCACGCCTTGCGCCAGAACTAGCTTTGGGGGCGGGATTCAGCACCTGCCAAAAGCCACCCGTCGCGTTTGACGTAGTTGGCTTTTTGTAATATACTATCCCCCGTAAGGAGGCAGCGATGGACATAGACCGAAAACAAGCCTGGGCTTTGCTCACCGAGCACACCAAGAACGAGGGCTTGATCAAACACGCCCTGGCGGTAGAGGCGGCCATGCGGGCCTATGCTCGCAAGTTCGGCCAGGACGAGGAGAAGTGGGGCGTCACGGGCCTCATCCACGACTTCGACTACGAGCAGCACCCCACCGCTGAGGAGCATCCAGCCTGGGGAGCGAAGTTCCTGGAGGAGCAGGGTTGGCCCGAGGACATCGTCTACGCCGTCAAATGCCACGGCGACCACCTGGGGCTGCCACGCCACAGCCTGATGGACAAGGCCCTCTACGCTGTGGACGAGCTGACGGGGCTCATCGTGGCCGTGGCCCTGGTGCGGCCTTCCAAAAGCATCATGGACGTTAAGATCAAGTCCATCAAGAAGAAGTGGAAAGATAAGGCTTTCGCCCGAGGGGTGCATCGGGAAGACATCGAGAAAGGGGCCGCAGACCTGGAGGTGGATCTAAACGAGCACATCGCTACGGTCCTTTCAGCCATGCAGGGTATCGCCGATGAGCTGGGCCTGAGCTAGGATGGCCGCCCAGACTTTCCAGACACCTTCTAACCCTACAACCGCACTTTATCATTCTGAGGAGCGAAGCGACGAAGAATCTCGTTTTCCCGATCGAGCAACTGCGGTTGCAGTACTAAGACATTGGCTATGAAAGCGAGCTAGGATGGCGGAGGAGAAAAGATACTGCCCGGAGTGCGGAGCCCGGGTCGCTCTAAGTGCCAAAGTGTGCCTGATGTGCGGAGCCCCTCTGGAGAGGCCCCGCCCCAGAAGACGGATCTCGATTCCGACCTTCATTCCAGCGGCCTTTTTGGCTGTCGTTATCCTGGCAGGGCTGGTGGCCGTGCTGGTGCTCTGGCTTCAGCGGGAGCCGGAGCCAACAAACGTAGTGCCAACTTCGACTGAGACGCCGATAGCCACAGCCACGGCAACGGCGGCGTCAACGGCCACATCCACCCCTACTACCCCCCCTACATTCACACCAACCGCCACTCCTACGCTCACACCAACATCAACACCAACATCAACGCCCCCCCCTACGCCCACCGCTACATCCACCCCTACCCCAACCTCTCCCCCCACCAAAACCCCCACCCCAACCCCCATCATCTACACCGTGAAATCTGGCGATAATCTCTACTCAATAGCGGCCATGTACAGCACCACCGTGGAGGCCATCCTGGAGGCCAACAGCCTGACCGCATCAACGATCCTGCGCATCGGGCAACAACTGATCATCCCTTATCCTGGGCCTACGGGGGGGCCAGGCCCCGAAATGCCAGTCATCTCCGAAGGCACAGTGATCACTTACACGATCCAGGCCGGGGATAGCTTGTACTCCATCGCCACTCTATTCGGAACCACGGTCGAGGCTCTCATGATGGCCAACGGCATAGCGGACCCCGTGCTAATCCAGGTTGGCCAAGAACTGATCATGCCCTGGGGAACGCCCACTCCAACCACCACATCCACGCAAGAGCCAACGTTTACGCCAGAGCCTACCCTTACCCCCACCCCTACGACAACGATGACGCCCACATCCATCCCCTCAGCCACACCTCCACCCATGCCTACCCCCACATTGGCGTTTCCCTACCCGGCCCCGGCCCCGCTCGCCCCCGCCGACGGCCAGGTCTTCCGGGGGATGGACGAAGTCATCGTCTTGAACTGGGCCTCGGTAGGCATTCTGGCCGAGGATGAGTGGTATGTCTTGAGACTGCGTTATGAGACCGAAGTAGCCGCCCAGCCACCCAATGCCTGGACCAAGACCACGAGCTGGCGAATGCCGGCCGATCTGTACCCCCCGTCTGAAGTTAAATCTCGCCTCCTACATTGGTATGTGACCGTAATGCGCCAGACACAAACTGGGCCAGATGGAACGCCGCAGGGCGTTGATATTAGCCTCGCCAGCGCCACTCGCAGTTTCTATTGGTATTAGTGAGTAATGAGGCAACGAGTGACAAGGCAATGAGGAACTGAGGAATGGAAAAAGCCCCTCTCGAACGGAGGGGCTTTTTAGTGGCGGCGACTGGACTTGAACCAGTGACCCAACGATTATGAGCCGTTTGCTCTGCCATCTGAGCTACGCCGCCATCTGGCTGATAGCTCATGGCAGATAGCTTGAGCTTCTTCCAAGAAGTGCCACAAGCTATCTGCCATTTGCCAATAGGTAGCGGGGGTTGGATTTGAACCAACGACCTCCGGGTTATGAGCCCGACGAGCTACCACTGCTCTACCCCGCATCGTAAACATATTATACTACGTGACCAACATTTAGTCAAACGCAAAGCAAGCTTGAGCTCACCAAAATGCGTCAGGTCACTGGCAGGCGATCGAAGAAGGGCTTCCACCACTCCTGCCAATGGGATCCCCCGCTGGGGCGGCTCTACTCCTGCGGCTGAGTTTGAGGGACGAGAGGAGCATCCGGCAACAGGGGCACAACGCTGATCTCTCCGGGCTTTACCATCTTCCACTCCCTCCGAGCCCAGGCATCTACAAACTTATCGGTTTGGACATACCCCTTGAGCCACTCCAGATAATCCCCTCTGTTCTCCTCGTACTTTATCCCCTGATCCAGGCGGGCCTCTTCGAGTTGCAGGTGACGGTAGAGTACTACTTTGCGCCCAAAGTCCACCACCAAAAAGAGTGCGATGGTAGCCACGATGAGAGCCACAAATTGCGTCGCCGATATGCCAGAGCGTTTCTTCGCAGTAGCCATCGTGGTCTCTCCCATCAATCTCTCACCGGTGCTGCGAACCAGAAACCCAACCAGATAGTCCAGTAGTGCCGAAGGTGGGACTTGAACCCACATGGGCTTGCGCCCACACGGCCCTGAACCGTGCGCGTCTGCCTATTTCGCCACTTCGGCGTTCTCCCTGGGAACCAGCTATAATTTACCATGATTTGCTCTATTTGTCAAGCCTGATGACTCGCCTGGTCACGATGTACCATTCAGCGATGTTGCGAAAACGATCGCTGGGATCGCCCATGGGCGCCAATTGGACGCCTTTAACTTCCTCGTCCACGGCATAGGTATAGATTGGATAATAGAGAAGCAACGACGGTACTTCGTCCGCAAATATCTCCTGGAAGCGCCGGTACAACTCGGCCCGCCTCCCCGAGTCGGTTGTGCAGCGCGCCTCCTGCAGGAGCTTATCGGCCTCGTAGCTGATGAACCCGGCATAGTTTTGCCCTCCACTGCTCGCCTGGGTCGAGTGCCAGAGGGGATAGGGGTCGGGATCGCCGTGCAACTCCAGGTCAATCAGTAGAGCCTCGAATTCCCGAGGATAGAGAAACTCGCGCACCAATCCGGAGCCTACCGTCCGAAGCGTGGCTTTCACCCCAACTGCCTCCCACTGGCGGGCGATCTCCCTGGCCAGCTCTACGCGCAGGGGATCGTCATCGGTCAACAGAGTGAAGGCCAGCTTCACTCTCCCCTTCTCCCTGACGTCGTCATCCTCTTCAGCATCGCCTATCGTGGCCGGGAGCGGGTTGGGATTGTGCCAACCAGCCTCATTCAGCAAATCCTCGGCCCGCTCAGGATTGTACTCGTACTTGAGGACGCCGTTATCGTAGGCCCAGGTCTCTGGCAAGATGGGGCTGTGAGCCACCAGGCCCTGGCCCTTCAACACCCGATCTACCAGCTCCTGGCGGTCAATAGCGTAGAGCAAAGCCTGCCTGACCAGTTTTTCCTGAAAAAATGGCACCGCGGGGTCTTTCAGGTTCAGAAATATGAGGGCGTAGCCTGTCAACTGGGCTGAGAAAAGCTTCAACCCTGAGTCAGCTCCTACCTCAAGCAAATCCTCGGGAAGGACGCGGCTGATGCCCTGAACCTCGCCTCGCTCATAGGCGCTGAGGACACTCGCATAATCGGGATAGAATCTGAATTCGATTTTGTTCAAATAGGGCCGGGGGCCATAAAAGAGGGGGTTGGCCTGGAGAAGGGCGTGCTCGGCGCTGATTTCCTCCAACTGGAAAAGTCCCGTGCCGATGGGGTGACGATTGAACGAATCGCTGGGCAGCGACTCGGCGGGAACCTCGGCCAGCAGGTGGACCGGTAGGACGCCAATGGTGGTATAGTCCAGAAACGGAGCGAAGGGCTCCTGGAGGGTGAACTCGACAGTGTGAGAGTCAACTTTCACAACCTCCACGCTCCGCCAAAGCTCGGCCAGATAGGGTACGCCCTGATAGCCGGGATCCTGCATTGCTTCGACAGTGAAAACCACGTCGGAGGCGCTGAAGGGGGAACCGTCGTGCCAAAGCACATCGCGCCGCAGGTAGAAGGTGTAAACGAGGCAATCGTCGGAGATCTCCCACCTTTCGGCCAGATCGGGAACAACCTCGCCCCTCTCATTCAACTTAGTCAGGCCATTGAAGATGAGAGAACACAGGCTGCGATCCGCCTGGTCATATTGACAGAGGATGGGATTTAAGTATTGTGGGCTGCCAGCCAGGCCCTCCACGTAGGTACCACCAACATCGGGGACAACGGCTGTAACGCAGGTAAAGGCCAGGTAGGCCAACAAAGAACCCAGCAGGGCTATCCCCAGAAGGGTGATGACGACCTGCCAGCGGAAATGCTTGCTCAAGCCTCACGCCTCTTCTCTAT
>CAYNWI010000089.1:6055-8853 GCA_964400825.1 uncultured Anaerolineae bacterium
TATCAAGGAGTGCAAACATGAAACCCATCGTTGAACAAATGGCCATCCTCATGCGCGGCATCGAATTCGGCGACGAGCAGATCAAGCAGGTCATGGAAAGGGAGCTGCAAGAGCGTCTGCAAGAAGCGCAACGCGAAGGGAGGCCGCTGCGCGTCTACTGCGGCTTCGACCCCACGACGTCTCACTTGACGCTGGGCCACACGGTGCCCATGCGGAAGCTGCGCCAGTTCCAGGAGCTAGGCCACCAGGTTATCTTCCTCATCGGCACTTTCACCGCTCTCATCGGCGATCCCAGCGACAAGGACAGCGCTCGCCCCCAACAGACGCCCGAAGAAGTAGCCCGGAAGGCAGAGGGATACGCAGAGCAGGCGTTCAAAATCCTGGATCCCGACAAGACCGAGGTGCGCTACAACGCCGACTGGCTGGCCCCGCTGACTTTCGCCGAGCTTATCAGGCTGTCATCGCATTTCACTGTCCAGCAATTCCTGGCCCGCGAGAACTTCGCCAAGCGCCACGCCAAAGGCGATCCTATCTGGCTACACGAACTCTTCTACGCGCTGATGCAAGCCTACGACGCCGTGACCCTGGAGACGGACGTGCAGATCGGCGGGACGGAGCAACTCTTCAACCTGATGGCCGGCCGCAAACTCCAGGAGGCCCTTGGGCAGCGGCCCCAAATCTGCCTGACGCTGCCTATCCTGGTGGGAACCGACGGCCACCAACGCATGGGCCAGAGCCTGGGCAACTACATCGGCGTGGACGAGCCGCCTGAGGAAATGTACGGCAAGGTGATGAGCATCCCCGATCACGCCATGCGCAACTACTTCGACCTCCTCTCCAGCTTTGAACCGGCCCACATCGCCGACATCGAGGAGAGGATCGCCGCCGGGACTCTGCATCCCAGGGATGCCAAGATGATGCTGGCTCAGGACATCGTCACCATCTACCACGATGCCGAGGCCGCAGCCCGCGCCGAGGCCCACTTCAAGCAGGTCTTCCAAAAAGGGAAATTGCCCGAAGATATACCCACCCACAAACTGGCCGCCCCCCAGAACATCGTAGACCTGCTGGCAGAAATCGGCCTGGCGCCGAGCAAGAGCCAGGCCCGCCGCCTTATCGCCCAGGGCGGGGTACGCCTGGATGGGGACAAAGTGGAGAGCATCGAGGAAACGGTGATGCCAGGTGAGGAAGCGATCCTTCAGGTGGGCAAGCGGAGATTTGTGAGGCTCGTATAGGAAGAGCAGAGGAGTGCAGGCGCAAGCCTGCTAACGGACTTGCGTCCGCACTCCTATTTCAAATTCAAGCCCCCTCGATCGGAAGTCGAGGGGACTTTTTCATCCTGTCCCCGGCGGGGCGCCACCCTCATTCCTCTAACCCCCTTCTCCCAACCCTGGGAGAAGGGGGAATCATGCTCCCCTCCCCCAAATCTGGGGAAAGGTTGGGTTAGGGTATTGATCAATCCCTTTTCCGCTGAATGAAATAGCAAAGGCCCTGCCCACTTCGGCTGCAGGGCTTCAGAGCGGTTTAGTTCAACTCCTGGGCCATCGCGGGGGAAGATCGCTGGTCGTGTTGTTCAAGGTTGGGGGCGCAAATCTCAGCTAGATTTCGTACAGCCCTGCATCGTGCAGGCGGCGGCGCAGGGAGGATCGCCTGTGATACTGCTCGTAGATGTGATTCAATCGCTGCTGGAAGGTCTCCTCTTGCCCCTGATGCCGTGCCAGCTCGCGCAACTTGAGCAAAAGCTGAACTGCTTCACCATAAGCCTTGGCCTGGCTTTGCTGGATCAGCGTATCCACTTCCTCCCACGTTTGCGCTTCGCGCTGGGCCAGCGCTTCCAGTTCACGCACGCGCCTGGTCTCGGCCTCCTCGGCTCGTCGTCTCCGTTCCCGCTCCCGTCGCTCTTCGGCTTCCCCCAGAAGCTGCCCCACCGTGCGTCGGGGGCGCAGCTCTGGCTCTGGCGTGGGCGCAACCTGGCGCAATCGCCGATTCAGCTCCACCGAAAGGTGCGCCTCTCCCTGGGCCAGGCGTAGCAGAAAACCGTCGCGTTCCCCCTCAGGAAGCAGGGCCATCGCGCGGCTCATCCAGCCTGCGGACGCTGTTTCTCGGTCACGGCTCGCCTCGGCCGCCACCTGGATCAGTAGTTCGTCTATCTCGAAGAAGTCCACAAAGGTGCGGAGCGCGGGCGACAGCTTGTTCAACCCCGCTGGCACAGGCGGCTCGGTGACTGAGTCAAGCAGGTCTTCCATCTCCAACGTCTTGAGCCAGGCCAGGTACAGCGACCGATAGTCGCCTCGCAAGATGTCGTCCCGCAGCCCGATCATGGCCGGAAGCCAGTCCTCGCCTTCTATCCAGGCGTCGCCCTCCTCGTCGTGGAACTGGATGTCCAGGGTGGCGTACTCACCCACGATTGAACAGGAGATGAAGTCCTCAACGATGGGTGGTTGGCAATAGGCTCGCACCCCTTCGAGATCGAGGAGCGATGTCGGAAAGCGGAACATGAGTTGACGGCTACCCCAGTTGGCCATGTACAGCAGGGCATCGTAGTACTGCGTCAGGATCCTGGCCGGGTCGCCAGGGAAGTCGCTCCAGCTATAGTCGAACACGGCCCGCCTGGGATGTGGATCCACGCGGCTGGAAAGCCGGGCCACGGCCTGCTGTTCCTCCTCGGTCAAGGGCCGATCAATGGCCTGGAACTCGTAATACTGATACGTGCTCATTCCACTATCTACCTCCAATCAATGCTGAGCTTTCTCGGAAAGTCCCACAGCGCGTTTTCACGAGTGAAAAGCCACTTGGAA
>CAYNWI010000090.1:0-3330 GCA_964400825.1 uncultured Anaerolineae bacterium
CACCTGCTCACCCTGCGGGCCGTGGCGCCCCTGGGGCAGTGGCAGCAGGCGGCGGTGGACCTGACAGACTACGCTGGGCAGACGGTATCGGTGACCTTCTTTGTGCACACCGACGGTGAGGTGCCCAGCACCTTCCGCCTGGACGACATTATCCTGTGGGCCTGCGGGGCGGCGACCCCAACGCCCACACCCACACCCACCCCCACAGCCACGCCCACTGGTGAGGCGCCTGAGGAGTGGGTGGTCAATACTACCGCCGACCACGACGATGGCGAGTGCCTGCCCCTGGACAGGGGAGACTGCACCCTGCGCGAGGCGATGCGCCTCGCCAACGAGCACGAGGGCCCCGACACTATCCTCTTTGACATCCCCACCGAGGACCCCGGCTACGACCCCGACACCGGCAAGTGGACGATCAGTCCTGAGAGCGACCTGCCGGAGATCCAGGACGACGGGACAGAGATTGATGGTCGTGCCGAAGTCGGGCAGTTTGAACTGGCATCTCTTCAAGCATCGGCCTCTGGCCCAGCCTGCGCGGGCTACGGCAAGATCACCGTGAACTTCATTTCCACCACAGCCGGCTTCGTCGCGAAAGGCGCCAATGGAAAGCTGGCGTTTCTGAACATCTACGGCAACCAAACCGCGTCAGCCGTATCCATGTACGGCACAGGGGCCCATCACAACGTCGTGGAGTGTAACATCATCAAGGGCCTGGCCTGGACGGCGGGCATCTATCACGCCTGGGAGGGTGTGACCATCTTGAACGGTGCTCACGATAACACCATCAACGCCAACGAAATCCACTCGTTCTCCATCGGCGTGCGAGTCGGAGGCATCAGCGCTCCGTATAACAACATCCTGACGGCCAACTGGATCGGCAGTGTGGGGTCTGGCGCACAACCCAACACCTCTGCCGGGATTATCCTCGAAGGTGGCGCCCACCACAACACCATCGGTCACACCAGCGACACGAGCAAAGGCAACGTCATATCCGGAAACAATGGGCCAGGCATTGTGATCGCTACGTCGGGGGCCATGTATAACGTGGTGGCGAACAACCGCATCGGTATCCAGGCCACCACGCAGGTGGCGCTGGCGAACAAGGGCAGTGGCGTGCGGCTCCAGCAACAAGCTGGAGCCAATACCATCGGACCGGGCAATGTCATCGCCTACAACAGCGGCGATGGAGTGGTGTTTGGCGTGTACGGCGCGCCGGCGGCATACAACGTGGTGACCTGGAACAGCATCTATGATAACGATCTCAAGGGGATCCGCAACTCCCGTCTGAAGCCGCCCGTCATCACCTCCGTCAGCACCACGGGCGTATCGGGAACCACCAGCCCCACCTGCAGCGGCTGCACCGTGGAGATCTTCAGCAACCCGTCCCATACCACCGCCCAACCTGCCGAGGGCAAGACCCCGCTCGGCAAGGCGACCACTCAGTCGGACGGCAGTTGGCAGTGGACGGGATCAGTGCCTTCTTCTGTCTGGGTGACGACGACCCTCACCAAGAGCGGCGACACCTCCGAGTTCTCTTCGCCCAAGCAGCCCGCCGCTTTCACCATCGTGTGGGCTGGCTCAACGTGTCCGCCCTGGAAGCCAATCATTCTATGCTTCCCTGACATTAAGGTCTCGCTGTGGGCCAAGATCGGCGAAGACTGGACGAAGATAGGCCAGACTATCACCGATGAGGAGGGCCAGTTCACCCTGGCCGACAACGTGTCGGAAGCACCACAATCTGAGTATAAGCTGGTGATGGCCGACTCGCGCTACCGTGTGGTGGAGGCAGAGTCGGCCAGCGGCGGTGAGGTGCAGCCCGACGGCTCCATCCTGTTCATAGGCCTGGAACGCGGTGTCTACGAGGACAACATCTTCTACGTGGAAGAGGTGGAGCCCCAGGAGCGGGTGGTCAACACCACGGCAGACCACGACGACGGCAATTGCGACTCACTCGAGACAGGGGACTGCACTTTGCGCGAGGCGGTCAACGCCGCCAACGAAGGGGAAGGCCCCGCCACCATCCTGTTCGAAATCCCCGATGACGACCCCGGCTTCGCAGACGGCCGATGGACCATCCAGCCTGAGGCCGCGCTGCCCAACCTGACGGCCGACGGCCTTACCATCGGCGCGTGCGTGGAACCGATCTTAGTGGTCATGGACGGCACGCTAATGCCATCCTGCATGAACGGCTTCGTGGTCAATGGGTCCCACACAAAGCTCCTGGGCCTGATACTGAGTAACTGGCCGTCCAACGGCGTGCTCGTCACCGGCAACAACAACGTAGTGGCCTGCAACCAGATCGTGGACAACGCTGGTGACGGGGTGCGGATCGAAGCCGGCGCCCATGATAACACCGTGGGCGGGTCGTTGGGCCGTAACCTGATCTCCGGCAACAGCGGGGACGGCGTGGGCATCACGGGCACGGGAACGAATGACAACGACGTGATCGGCAACTACATCGGCACCGATGAGGCCGGCACCGCAGCCTGGGCCAACAGCGGGCACGGCGTCCACATCTACGGGGGTGCCCGGTACAACCACATCGGCGGTGAGTCTGGGGAAGATGGCAACGTCATTGCCGGCAACGCCCACTGCGGGGTCATGATCGAAGGGAGCGGCACCTGGAGCAACGAGGTGGGAGCTAACCTGATCGGCATTGCCCTAGGTGGGAGATCGCCGCTGGGCAACGGGCACCATGGCGTGGGCATCTACGGCGGCGCGATGGACAACAGAGTGGGTGCCGACTACTTGCAGCCCAACGTGATCGGGGGCAATGGCTGGAGCGGCGTGGCCATCGTGAATAGCGACGTCAACGCTGTCCACGGCAACTACATCGGCACCGACCCCAGCGGGGTGAGGAAGCTGGGCAATGGCTTCTACGGGGTGCACGTAGTGGGTGGGATGGACAACGGCATCAGTTCTAACACCATCGCCAACAACGGTAGCGACGGCGTGCGCGTCGAGGGCGCGACCACAATTCACAACTGGATCACGCTCAACGCCATCACCGCCAACGGGGGCAAGGGCATCGAGCTGGCGAGCGGTGGCAACACCGAGTTGGCGCCGCCGGTCATCACCAGCGTGACGTCGGGCAGCGTCAGCGGCACCGCCTGCGCCGGCTGCACGGTGGAGATCTTCTCCGATCCCGCCGACGAGGGGCAGTACGTCCATTCGCCGCCCACTGCCGTCGCCGACAGCAGCGGCAACTGGTCGTGGAGCGGGACACTCACCGGCGCCAAGGTGGCCGCCACCGCCACCGACTGGTTCTACAACACCTCCGAGTTCTCCGTCGCCGGCTTGCTGTCGTTCGCGGGGCGCGTGGACTTCACA
>CAYNWI010000090.1:3430-8844 GCA_964400825.1 uncultured Anaerolineae bacterium
GGAGGAGAAAGATTTCATCATTGACGGCATCGAGGTGACCCAGGCCATTCAGTGCTACGACCAGAACGAAGGGGACATGGGCAAGTTCTGCACCCAGGATAACCAGTTGCCGCTGGCTGCTGGCAAGCCGGCCGTGATACGTGTCTACGCCACTACGCCCGGTGTGTGCTTCACTCCTGAATCCGCAGGGTCGGTGCGCGTGGACCTGAGTGTGAGCTGGGGCACAGGTGGCTATAGCACCTACACCTACCTCAACGCGGTCTGCGCCAGCGGCCCCGCCCGGCGAGGGTCCATCCTGGGCTCAGCCAACTTCTACCTTACCGTCCCCACCGACCACAAGGTGAGCATCTGGGCCGAGGTCAACAGCGACAAGGCCCGGCCAGAGCCTGACTACACCAACAATCGCTACCCGGCCACAGGTACGGTAGACGTTGACTTCAAGACCCGCAAGTCGCTCAGCATCGGCTATGTGATAGTGGACTACCACCCCAAGCCATACCACGACATGCCTGGGTTCAACCCGTGGAAGACCTCCAAGGCCAGCGCCTCGTGGGTGGCCTCGAAATCGGCCTACGGGCTCCTGGAGGCCATCTATCCCATCGGCTCTTTCAGCTACCAGAAGTTCGGCACTGGCCAATGGAACTACACCGGCCCCGACGTGCGCGATTATTACACGGACCCATATACCAAGAAGCTGGTGTGCGGCGAGTGCGAGATGCTCAACCACCTTACGAAGCAGTGGCAGGCGTGGAAGCAATCTGGCAAACAGCCCCCCGATCAGATCTTTGCCTGGCTGCCGGAAGATGCCAGGGCGCCGCTGGGCGTTGGGGTTGCCGACGCTCCGCCACCGGTCGCCAAGGGCCAAGGAAAAGCCGCGCTCGGCGAAGAGAAGCAGGTTCAGATCCTGGCGCACGAGGCTGGCCACAACCTGAAACTGTTTCACGCGCCGTGCGATACGACGAGTTTCCTCGATCCCAAGTGGCCCTATCCTAACGACGGCTACATCCAGGAGGTGGGCTTTGACGTCGCCAACCAGAAGATAAAAGACACCAGTTCCAGTGACATCATGAGCTATTGCAAGAACAGGTGGATCTCGCCCTACCACTGGAAGAAGCTCTTCGACGAGCTGGCACCTTCCACTACGAGTGGCTCTGCGGCCCTCTCCGAGCCGCAGCCCTACGTCCTGGTCAGTGGATTGGTGGGTGACGACGATACCGGCCAACTCGATCCGCTCGTCGTCCTGGAATCGAGCACCGAACCGCCCACCCCACCGGCAGGCGGCGAATACTGCCTGGCCTTCTACGACCCATTAGACGCACCTCTAGCTACCTACTGCTTCGACCTCTCCTTCGTCCGCCCCGAATCGGGCGAAGCGGTGAGCGTGGCTTACTTCACCTACGCCCTGCCCTACCCAGCGGAGACGGCCCGCGTGGCTCTCCTCCACGGCGAGACGCTGCTGGCCGAGCGGGCTGCCAGCCCTCACGCTCCGGAGCTCTTCCTTGAGTCGCCCAGCGGCGGCGAGACCTGGGATGACACCCACACGGTGGCCTGGACCGCCAGCGACGCCGACGGCGACGATCTGACCTTCGCCGTCTTCTACAGCAACGACGGCGGCGGGACGTGGACGCCGGTTGCCATGGACCTCACAGACACCAGCTACCGGTTGGACACGACGTCGCTGCCCGGCGGTGGGGAGGTGCTAATCCGCGTGCTGGTCAGCGACGGGTTCCACACCACGACTGCTGACTCGCCGCCTTTCTCCGTCCCGACCAAGGCGCCCGATGTGTACGTCACCACACCGAGCGAGGGCGATCTACTGCCGCCAGAGCAGGCCCTGTACCTGGACGGCTCGGCCTACGATCCGGAGGACGGGCCACTCTCAGACGCCGCGCTGTCCTGGTGGTCGGACCGAGACGGGCTTCTGGGCCGTGGCGCGACAGTGATCGTGCCTGGACTCACCCTCTCCCCCGGTTGGCACACCATCACTCTGAGGGCTGCCGATAGCGACAGCCAGATAGGAGCGGCTAGCACCGACGTCTTCGTCGGCCATAGGGTCTATCTGCCTATTATCCTGAAGAGTCACAGATGATTTTTAGGCCCTGTACAGGGCAGAGGAGGAAGCTATTCTTGAGCTGTTGCAGCACTCTGACGCCTACGACTTGAGGATGGCAGCCCCGGCACTTGCCGGGCGCGATGTTCTACCTGTCACTGTATCGTGCCCTGGTCACGGAGGGTGGTCAGCAAGTGAAGATCATAGCATTGCAAGATGATCACTCCTTTGGTGAAAGCAGAGCTGAACTAGCGCGCATCGTAATCGAATGGATAAAGGCACGATGGTGTGCCCTGCCAAGCTGTCGTCTGCCAACCTATGAGGTAAGAGATGAGAGAGAGAGTTCTGGAACTGGTTAAATATCGCGAGTTGGTGAGGAACCTGGTGATCCGGGACATTAAGCTGCGCTACCGCAACTCTGTCCTGGGCTTTGTCTGGTGCCTGGGCAACCCCTTGCTGATGATGGCCGTTTACACGGTCCTCTTCACTATCCTGATGCCCAACAACGTCATTCCCAAATTTCCCGTTTTTATCCTCTGTGCCCTCTTGCCCTGGAACTATTTCAATACTTCCATCCTGGGCGCCATTGATAGCATCGTGGGCAATGCTCATCTGATCAAGAAGGTGTACTTCCCACGGGAGGTGCTGCCGCTCTCGATCGTTCTGGCCAACCTGGTCAACTTTCTCCTGGCTTTGATCGTCCTCTTCGCCATGCTGTTCGCCTTCAGGGTCCATCTCACCCCTTGGGCGTTGTACCTGCCGCTGATCATCTTCATCCAAACGATTTTCACCCTGGGCCTGGCCCTGATCTTCGCTACCCTGAACGTTTTCTATCGCGATACCAAGATCATCATGGAGGTGGGGATGCTGGCCTGGTTCTTTCTGACCCCCGTCTTCTACCGCATCGAGGACCTGGTTCCCAAGTACGCCAGGCTGATGTATTGGGTCAATCCGATGGCCTCCTTCGTCTCCTGGTATCGTATCGTTCTCTATCACGGCATCTCCATGGAGCCGGGTTTTATTCTTCGTACCCTCGTCACCTCGGTCGTTGCTCTGGTGGTGGGCTACTTCGTCTTCACCCGCTACAGCTCCGCCTTTGGCGAGGAGGTGTGATGGCGGCAGCCATCCAGTTCGAGAACGTCTCCAAGCGGTTCATTCTCCACCACGCACGGCCACGCTCTTTTCAGGAGTTGGTGATCGGGGCCCTGTGGCGCAGCCGCTCGCGGGAGGAGCTGTGGGCGCTGAACGACGTCAGCTTCGAGGCGCAGCGGGGGGAGACGCTGGGCATCATCGGGCCTAACGGCTCCGGGAAGAGCACCATCCTCAAGCTGATCACGCGCATTCTGGAGCCTACTTCGGGTAGAATCACCGTTGATGGCAAGGTGTCGGCGCTGATCGAGCTGGGAGCTGGCTTCCATCCCGATCTCACCGGGCGGGAGAACGTCTATCTCAACGGCTCGATCCTGGGGCTGAGCCAGGGGCAAATGGACGCCAGGTTCAAGGAGATCGTGACCTTCGCTGAGCTGGAGCGCTTCATCAACGTGCCCTTGAAACACTACTCGTCGGGGATGTACATGCGGCTGGGGTTCGCCATCGCCATCAACGTCGAACCGGACATCCTGCTGATTGACGAGGTGCTGGCCGTGGGCGACGAGTCCTTTCAGAAGAAGTGCCTGGCGAAGATCGAAGAGCTCAAGAATCAAGGCAAGACCATGGTTTTCGTCTCCCACGCCCTGGAGACGGTGCGGAAGCTGTGCGACCAGGCCATCTGGCTGGAGCAGGGGGAAATCCAGTCTGTGGGAAATCCCGACAAGGTGATCTACGATTATCTGGATGACCTGCGCCGCAAGGAGGGGGTGGCTCTAGACGAGAAGCATCGCCACCTGAGGTACGAGCTGGAGGAGCAGCAACTGGAGAACCGCTGGGGCAGTGGTGAGGTCGAGATCTATGACGTGCAGCTTCTAGGTGGAGATGGGGAGGAACGGCACGTTTATCAGACTGGCGATGCAATGATCGTTGTGCTATACTATGAGGTGAAAGAACCCGTAGCCGATCTAGCTTTGGGAGTGGGCATTCACCGCAGCGACGGGCTGCACATCCACGGCACCAACACCTTTGCCAAGGGGATTCACTATGACGTCGGGGTGGGAAAAGGGGTAGTTGAGCTTGAGTATGGGGAACTGCTGTTGTCCACGGGCAGTTATGCGGTCAGCGTCGGGGTCTGGCCCGGCGACAAGTGGCAACTGCCCTACGACATGCACAACCGAATGTACCCGTTCTCCGTGTGGGGGGCGGAAGACGAGGGCTTGATCGCGCTGCCCCATCGTTGGCTTGGTGGCCGCCCCCTGGACACTCCAGCGGAAGGAGCCTGGCCAGGACCTCGTTTGAAGTTTGAGAGGTTGCCCACCCACGTCCTGATGGGGGAGAACGACGAACATTGTCTGGACGGGGGGTGGCACGAGGTGGAGGACTGGCCCCCGAAAGTGCGCTGGACGAAAAAGAGGGCCTCGCTGCTTTTGATGCCGGATGGATCCTCCAGCCGGCTTTCCATGATCGCCTGGTGTCCCCAACTAGCCCTCAATCCCCAGTCAGGCAGGGTCTACGTTGATGGCCGGGTGGTGGGCAAGTTTGATTTAAGCGACACCAACCCGCGCACCTTTTCGTTTCGTCTGCCTGAGCCTGGCGTGAGTAGGGCCATCAAAGTCACCATAGAAGTGAAACAGACTCTGATACCCGCCGAGGCGGGGTTGGGCGAGGATCGTCGTGAATTGGGCGTTGCGGTGCAGGAGATCTGGACCGATTAGAGAGATGAACACACTCGAACAGCCTTTCGATCAATATCAGAGATACAAGATGGTGGAAGAGCTCGCGGGGCTGATCCGCCACGGCCGCCGATTGAGGGTCCTGGACGTCGGGGGCCATCCTGGGTTTATTGCGGATTTCCTGCCAGAGGACGATACGTTTATCCTGGACATGCTGCCTTTTGAGGGGCTGAACTACGTTCAGGGCGATGGGGCAAGGCTGCCATTTGATAATGATAGTTTCGATTTGGTGGTCAGCATAGATGCCCTGGAGCACATCCCGCCTGACCGGAGGCTGGGATTTCTGGATGAGCAGCTCCGAACCAGCAGGGACTACGTTCTACTGGCCGCGCCTTTCGAGGATGAGAACGTCTCCCTGGCCGAGCAGATCGTCAACGAGTTCTTCATCAAGAAAATCGGCCACCCCAACCATTCCCTGGAAGAGCATTTCGCCAACGGGCTTCCCAGTCTCAATGAAACCCGCTCGTTTTTCGACGCGAACCGAATTCAACATCTGGAAATACCCAACGGTTACCTGTACAACTGGCTGGTGATGATGATGG
>CAYNWI010000091.1:0-8811 GCA_964400825.1 uncultured Anaerolineae bacterium
AAAGGAAAAATGTCAAATTTTTAAGGTTCAGGACGATTCCCGCGCTGCGTGCGCAACGGCTACGTTAACTCCTGGAATATGTTCCAGACAGCTCCCAAGAGACTTTCTTGTCTCATTGCTTTCACTTGCTGCCAGGCATACAATAGGGCCACAAAGACCGCTATAGCTTCTACACACTGGGCAATTGACGCAATCACATTCCAACACATAGGTTCCCTCCTTAAAAAACTGTTTGAAGGTCACTTCGGCTAACGTTCAGTGGGTTGTCGAAGTCGCGCGCGTAAAGCAAGCACGATTTGGTAACAGCCCGAAGCGGCAACCTACCGTTAAGCGACGTCGTGCATCAACACGCGGCTCCGACAAAGGATCGCTCACCCTGCGTTCTACCGGCAAATCAACGTGGGTCGCCGACTGGCGCGCAGCACCTGGTCCACCGCGCTGCCGACCACTACCTCCAACACCGGCCCTAGCCCGTAGCCTCCCATGATGATCAGACCGCTCTGGTGTTCGTCAGCGGTCTTCAGAATGGCTTCGGCGACCGGCCCGCTCTCCTTCACGAACGTAGCCTGCACCCCATGCGCTTCCAGATAGTTTTGGGCTTGCGCCAGCGCGTCCGACGTGGTGCGGCCGGGTTCTATCACGGTTACAACGATCAGGGGGACATTCCACTTGCCCGACAGGTAGGTGGCCACGAAGAGCGCCTCGTCCGACTTGGGGCTGCCGTCGTAGGCCAACAGCGCACGGCCCTGGTGAGACGAAGGCGCTGGCACCGCCAGCACCGGCCTGGGACAGCGCCGCAGCAAAGTGCTCAATCCCGAACCGAGCCTGGCGATGGGCTGGGGCGCAGGGGGATAGGAAAGGCTCAAAACAACCAGATCGTTCCATCGGGCCCGCTCGCCTATCTTGCGCGGCACTTTTCCAACTTCGAGAACCAGCTCCCCCGGAATGTCAGCCGCCTCGCAGCGCCGGTTGAACTCGGCTTGCACAGCTTGAGCCCCTTCACTGTTCCTTTGCGTCTCTGAGGGCACCACGTGAAGGCCGTGCAGTTGCGCTCCCTCGCGCCGGGCTACCTCGAGCGCCTGGGCCAGGGCAAACCAGCCGGTCTCCTCGCCGTTGACGGCCACCAGAATGTTGGCGAACAGGCGATCATCACGGCGGGCCGCCAGGTATTCTTTTCGCCATGCTCCTGGCGGGGGGCCGGCCTGCAACTCGTCGGGCGTCACGGCATCCAGCAGCTTCTCACTCACGCGAGCCACCACTCTTTGCGGCCTGGGGCTGAACTGGGCAGCCAGGTCGTCGGCCGCCTCCCCGGGTCTGATCTCCCATCCCAACCCTTGCTCCAGCTCGGCGCGGTGCTCCGAGACCCACAGATAGAGGTCGGTCTCCGTCCGCCCAGGGAAGTCCCGCAAGATGCCCCGTTCTCGAATAACCTGCACCACTGGCTCATAGACTTCATCGTACCAATGGCCGACCGCCTCTTCGTACGGAATCTCCCGTTCCTGTTCCAGCCCCATGAAGTAGCGATGAACCTCGATGTGCTCCTCCAGTACCCGATACTGGCCGGGGGCGGTCACGCTCAGGTCGGCCTCCGGGCGGAGTTTGTCCAGGTGGGTGTGCTCCAGAAAGTCGGCGTACTCGGCTTTCAGAATCAGGTCGTCGGGCCGGGTGTCGGGCGAGAGCGGCACCTTGGTGCGAACCTCGGTCACGTAGGCCTGGATGTGGGTTGCGCCAAGCTGCCGGGCCACCGACACGCGGTGATTGCCATCGAGCACAAAATAAGCTTCGCCCATCTGGTAGACCTCAATAGGCGGCAGCCCTCCCAGGCCGGTGACTTTCACCTTGACCCTGGCCCATCGCTCTTGGTCGCTATCGCGACGGGGCAGGAAGCTGCGGGTGAAATCTGCATAACGTCCCACACTGCCGACGATGGCGTCCAACGGGATGTCCTTCAGCCCCCGCGCCACACCGCTCCTCCTGGCTTTTAACTTTTGACACACGTCCTCGTATGATAATAACTCAGTCGACTTGCCGGTCAGGCGGGCCACGATCTCCTGCATAGCGGCCTGGCGGCGCGCGCGGCGAAAGTCCCGCGCTGCCAATGAAAAGCTCAGGAAACTCTGTTCTGTCACGACAATGGCCTCCTAATCATCATCTCATTGGCCATACTTGATATCACCTTTCAACGGCGGGAAGCCCACAATTTCAAATGTTGCTGACGCTACCGTGATGCTGGCTTCCTCCTCGAAGTGTTGCAGAAGCTCGCGGTGGAGTTGGCCTTTCACCGTACGACGCTCCCTGGCGTCAACGACGTAGCGCATCGTCATCTCGATCCAGTTGTCGGTCATTACGACGTAGAGCATCGGCTCCACGGACGTATCGTGCAGCGGATAGCGTTGCATCATCCCGCTTAGTTCGGATTGAGCTTGATCTTGAAAGCAAGCGCTATACTCCTGACCATGCTCGAGGATGGTCTCGCCTGCACGTCGCCAATCGCTGTCGTAGGTGATGGGAATCGTGATCTCATCCCAGAGGTAATGCCAATGCTGAGTGTAATTAAACACCGGATCGGAGAAGACCACGCGATTGGCGATAGAAACAACACGCCCTGTGTACTGGTCGGCCTTGACCCACTCGCCAATCTCCATCACCGTGGTGCGCAGCATGCCGATGTCCAGCACATCCCCTAGCACATTCCCAATCCGTGCTCGATCACCGATGCGGAAGAGGTTGCCGGTGACAATGTTCAAATAGCCAGCGAAGGAACCGATGACCTCCTGCGAGGCGAAGGCAATGCCAGCGCCTAGTATGCCCATAGCCACCGTGAAGTTGCTGCCGAAGCCCAACCAGATGGCCAGAATGACGACGCTGCCGATTAAGAAGGCCGTGTTGCGAACCAGCATGCGCAAAGTGTGCGTATGAGACGGGTCTTTGATGCGTGTTCTCAACAGGTTACTAGCGGCACGGTTAATCCCGAGTGTGAGCAACAGCACCACCAATGAAGAGATGAATTTTCGGATGATGTCCAAATAAGTTGCCGGGATTTGCGGCATATTGAACCCCCTTTTGCGCTGATGTCGGACAACCCCCCGTAATCACGGTAGATGTTGGCCTGCCTGCAACACAGGTGCAAACAGAGCACCCATCTGTTGCACGCGCCCAGGAACGACCGACAGCATAAGGTCAGTGGGATGCAAATGATTTGTGCAGATGCGACACGGGCACCGATCGCCCTGCCACTTGCCACGTTTCGGATGTGGCTTTCATGCCAGCCTCCTCATAGCTCCTTACCTTTCAGAGCGAGGGCCTGGACATAGAATCGGGCTACGTATTCCTTCACCATCCGCCGGGTGCTGAAAGTGGGCGCCACGGTCTTGATGGCTGCCTTCATCACTTGAACGAACCCGTGAGACACCCCCTCGTCGGATCGTTGGTAGTAGAGCGGAATGATCTTTTCCTCCAGAAGGCGGTATAGAGCCTCGGCATCAGCCTGTGTTCGGTCTCCCTCGATCTCATCCCCGCCAAAGGCCCAGCCGTTGGCGTCATTGTATCCCTCAATCCACCATCCATCCAGGATGGAGAGATTTGGAGTGCCGTTGATGCTGGCTTTCATGCCGCTGGTCCCGCTGGCCTCAAGGGGCGGCAAGGGATTATTGAGCCAGACGTCCACTCCGTGCACCATGTACTCCGCCAGTTGCTGGTCGTAGTTCTCCACGAAAGCGATTCTGCCACCGCACTCAGGATCCTGGGCCAGGCGAAAGATCTTCTGAATCAGGCGCTTCCCATCGAGGTCAGCAGGATGAGCTAACCCGGCAAAGATGATTTGCAGCGGGTGCCAGGGGTCCGTGAGCAGGCGCTTCAGCCGTTCGAGGTCGTAAAGGATCAAATCGGGCCGTTTGTAGCCGGTGAACCGCCGAGCAAAACCCAGGGTCAGGATCCCAGGGTCGAGCAGGGCACCGAAGGCGATGACGTTGCAGGCGGCCACCCTGTCCTGCTGCCAGCGTGCCCTGGCGCGCTGGTCAATTTGGGCGATGAGCTCGCCCTTGAGTTCCTGGTGTAGCCGCCACAGTTCTGCGTCAGGGATATCGTCCACCAGTTCCCATATCGCCGGCCGATCTTGGTGAGCGGGCCAGGTCGGGCCCAGGTATCTATCGAACAAGGATTGCAACCAGATAGGCTCGATCCAGCTCGGCAGGTGAACGCCGTTGGTGATCACCTCGATGGGTACCTCGTCCTCTTTTGTGTCCGGCCACAGGCCGGCCCACATTTTGCGAGCCACCTCACCGTGTCGCCGGCTGACAGCGTTGCGGAACTGGGCCATTCGCAGGGCGAAGACGGTCATGTTGAACCCCACGCTGGGATCTTGTGGATTGGCGCCAAGCTGGAAGAAAGCGTCGCGGTCGGTGCCTAGCCGGGGATAGTAGCTACCGAAGTATTTCTCCATCAATGGGAAAGGAAAGATGTCAGTCCCCGCAGCTACTGGAGTATGGGTGGTGAAAATCGTGCTTGCCCGCACCTGGCGACTGGCTTCCTCAAAGCTCGCCCCCTCCCCGACCAACATGCGAATGCGCTCCAGGATGGCCAGGGCCGGGTGACCCTCGTTCAGGTGCAGGGCAGCAGGCCGAACGCCCAACGCCTCCAGCACGCGCATCCCTCCCATCCCCAATACGATCTCCTGTCGCAGCCGCTGCTCAGGATTGCTGGCATAGAGATGGTGGGCGATAGCCCGGTCCCAGGGTTGATTGACATCGAGGTCAGCGTCCATCAGGAACAGCGAGACCCGACCCACCGCCACTTTCCAGACCGCCACGTGGACCGGAGGGTCGAAGAGGGGCACCTGGACCGTGAGCCGCTGGCCCTCGCTATCCAGCACAGGGGTGATGGGATCATACGTTCGGTCCAGGGTCTCCTCCACGTCCTCCTGCCAGCCGTCCTCTCGGATTCGCTGCCAGACGTAGCCCTGCGAATAGATCATGCCCACCGCCACCACTGGGACTGCCAGGTCGCTGCACTCCTTGAGGTGATCCCCAGCCAGGATGCCTAGCCCTCCCGCGTAGACTGGAAGCGAGGCATGGAGGCCATACTCGGCGGAAAAGTAGGCCAGCGGCGACGGGAGACGGCCATACTCAACCGCAAACCACCCCGCCTGGGAAGCCGTTTCCGCCCCAAATTGGTCCATCACGGCGTCGTAGCGCACCAGGAATTCCTGATCCTGCGCTGCATTCGCCAGCACCTCTGGCGAGAGAATCGCCAACATGCGCACCGGGTTGTGTCCGCTTTCGCGCCAGGCTTGCAGATCCAGGGCGCGAAACAGTTCCCGTGCCGCTGGGTTCCAGCTCCACCACAGATTGTAGGCCAGCTTTTCCAGACCGCCAATGCGCTCCGGGAGATTCGGAAAATGGTTCGTTAATGCGCTCAAAGTCCCCTCCAATCCTGCCGGTCTTGGCGGGCAGGCCAGCACACACTCAAATTAGGGTCCGCTCCTGCTTTGACTATCTTGCCAACACGCACGCCAGTTCTAACAACCGCAGGTCCAGCGGCTTCTTGTTGGCGACGACCTCAGCCAACGGCGTGGCTGCAATTTCGCCCTTGAGCAAGCCCATCAGAACCCCGTGTTCGCCGCGGGCCAGGTGTTCGGTAGCCGCCGCACCCAGCCGGGTGGCCAGCAGCCGGTCGAAGGCGCCCGGGGCGCCGCCCCTCTGTACGTGGCCCAAGGTCGTCACCCGCAGCTCGAAACCCAACCGGTCCTGATGTACCTGGAAATACCGGGCCAACCCCTCGGCATTGTATTGGGCGCCTTCGGCCACCACCACCAGGGCGTGGGCCTTGCCTCGCTCGTAGGCGGCACGCAGCTCAGCCGCCAGGGCTTCCGGATCCGTCTCCACCTCTGGGATGACGATGGCCTCAGCCCCACCAGCAATGCCAGCCACCAGGGCCAGGTAGCCACACTCGCGACCCATGACTTCGACTAGAAAGGCCCGTTGGTGGGACGAGGCAGTAACCTTCAGCCGATCAATAGCCTCCAGGGCAACATCAAGAGCGGTATCCACGCCGATCGAGATCTCCGTCCCGTAGAGGTCGTTGTCAATGGTCGAGGCCACACCAACCACCGGGAACCCCATCTGGGACAAAGCATGGGCACCGGTCTGAGATCCATTGCCACCGATGACGACCAAGGCCTCGATGTCATGTTGACGGAGCGCGTGTAGCGCCTTCAGACGTCCCTCTTCGGTCTTGAACTCAGGGCAGCGGGCGCTGCCCAGCACCGTGCCGCCTTGCTGGATGATGCCGCCCACGTCGCGGGCTCCCAGGGGAGCCAGGTCGCCGCTGATGAGCCCCACGTAGCCGTGATGGACACCGAAGACCTCCCACCCCTTTTCGATTCCGGTCCGCACCACAGCGCGTATGGCAGCGTTCATGCCAGGGGCGTCACCCCCACTGGTCAATACAGCAATGCGTTTCATGTAGCTAATCTCCCACTTCAACTGGATGGCTGGGTGTTACTCCTCCAACCCTTGGTCGGCGCGCCGGCGGCGGCTCTCGAAAAGCCGCGCCGTCACTGCCCCGAACAAGAATCCGCCAATGTGGGCCATGTACGCTACCCCGCCTGTTTGCATCTCCACCACCGCCCCCACCTGGCTGAACACCTGGGTGAGAAACCACATCCCCACCAGCAGGATGGCCGGGACGAAGGTGACCCGCGCAAACCAGCCGAACAGCAACACGGTGCGGATCCTGTCGCGGGGATAGGTGATCAGAAAGGCCCCCATCACTGCGGCGATGGCCCCGCTGGCCCCGAGATTGGGAATGGTGGAAGTAGGGTCAATGACGACCTGCGCGAAGGTGGCTGCCAGCCCACCCAGCAGATAGAACACCAGGTAACGCACCGCCCCCATCACGTCCTCGATCTCCGGCCCGAACACCCAGAAGAACACCATGTTGCCCAGGATGTGCACCAAGCCAGCGTGCATGAACATGGAGGTCAGGATGGTGATCCAGTTACGTCCGGCCACAATGTCGGCCGGCACCAGTGACCATTGATTGATGAAAGCATCCCCGCCCGCCAGTTCGAGCAGGAATACCAGTACATTTGCCACGACGATGAGGACGGTGACGAGGGGAAAGCGCAAGGGTCGCCTGTCTGCGTCGCCTAAAGGAATCATGATTCACCTCCATAGATGTTTTGAAGTCAGGCTAAGGGTTCGTTACAGAACAACTTCCCGATACGATGTCATTGCGAGCGCTTTTTGCGAAGCAATCCCCACCTTTGTTCAGCAAGGAGATTGCTTCGTCGCAAAAACACGCGCCTCGCAATGACACCGATGGGGGAACTTATTTCTTTACAGGCCCTAATGTCCGTCGTTGGCGCTACTGCTGACCCGCTGCAGGTAGGGAACGAGGGGGAACCCCAGCAGCGTTGGCAGCCAGAACGATAAGAAGCGATAGGTGAGAATTACTACTACCGTCACTCCACCGGGCACGCCGAGGCCATTGTACAGGGCGGCCATGGTGCCCTCGACAATGCCGACCCCTCCGGGTAGGAAGGTCACTCTGCCCAAGAGCAACGGCAGCCCATAGCCCGTCAGCAAGACGCCTGGGCTGACTGCATGACCAGCCGCGATGAAGAGCAAGTACAGGGTCAGCATGTCAAAGAGGATGTTGAGCGCCGCACCCAGAACCGGGCCGCGCCAACCGCCGGCGCGCAAGGTATCCCACGCGCTGAACAGGCGCTCAGTGGCGGCCTTGGTCGTGGCTGGATTGGATGGGCGACGGCGCAGCGTAGCCCAACGGTTGGCCACCCGCATCACCAGCGCGGTGAGTTGAGGGCGATGATGCACACCCCACAGAACCACACCGACGATGAAAGTGAATATCAGCAGGGTCAGCCCAAAACTGATGGCCTGCAACATCGTAAGTTCGTGCGCGATCAACAGATGGAGCAAGCCAAATATGCTGACGACCATCAGCACAGCGCCGTTGAGCAGGTTGGGCAACCATCCCGCCAGCACGGCTCCCTCCGCATTGACACCACTGCCGCGCACCCACCGATAGGTCGCCGTGGCGTAGGCCAGTCCGCCCCCCACCAGGCCAGCACTGGAGGTGGCCAGGGTGATCACCATACCACGGACCAACGACAACCGTTGCCCAAACATGGCCACGAGGGCATGCAAGAGGTAACCGCTGCCCAGGTAGCTCAGCACCTGCGCCACGACGGCCAACGCCACAGCCCACAGCACCATCCCCTTGATGACCTTCAACGAATGGTCGAGGGTGGCAAGCTGCGGCAGGATGATATGAACCGCCAACCCCAGCAGGACGAGCGGAAGCACATAACGCCACACGCGAACGGTCAACCCTCGCTCCATCAGAGCTACTCCGATCGCTCGGCCAGGGTCACCTTCACCATCATCCCCCGACCATTGCGAATGATCGTCATCTCCACCCATCGGAGATTTCTCAGATTTGAACTCTCTTATAAAAAGCCTTCTTCGCCAGTTCCGACGAGACGACGTAAAGCACTGTAATGCCTCCAAGGACCAAGAGAAGCGATGTCGGCAATGGGGTGAATCCCAGCAGCCCGCTTAGCGGGATGTAGGGCAGAACCAGCGTGACCCCGCCGACGATCAGGGCGGCGATCAGCAGATACCTGCCCGGCGCGCTCTTGAAGAAAGGTCTTTGGGTGCGGATGACCAGCAGAATCAACAACTCTGTCAGGACAGACTCCAGAAACCACCCCGTTCTAAACTGATCCGTCGTAGCACGGACGATAAACAGGAGCGTACCGAAGGTAAGATAGTCGAACACCGAGCTCAC
>CAYNWI010000092.1:0-5691 GCA_964400825.1 uncultured Anaerolineae bacterium
CAGGAAAGCGATGAGACGAGAATATTCGAGGCGTTTTTCGATAATAAGTCGCATTAGCAAACTCCCAACTCTAAACTTCAAACTTTAAAGTTTGAGCTTTGGATTTTGAACTTCCGTCCCTGCCATCATCAAACCGATCTCTCCGATGTCCGCTTCCTCAGCGGAGACGACGCCCATGATCTCGCCTTCGTACATCACGGCGATGCGGTCGCTGATGCTCAATAGTTCGTCCAGGTCCTCCGAGATCAGAAAGATGGCTGCCCCTTCCTCCCGCTGCTTGAGCAGGAGATTGCGCACCGACTCTGTGGCGCCGATGTCCAAGCCTCGCGTGGGGTGCACGGCCACCATCAGCTTGGGGCCGACGCTGATCTCGCGGGCCAGGATGGTGCGCTGGAGATTGCCGCCGGAGAGGAGCTTGACCGGGGTCTGCTGGCTCGGGGTGGCGATGCTGAAGGCTTCGATCAGCCTGGCCGCAAAACGGGCGATGGACGGGCGGTCCAGAAACGGTCCCTTGGCCAGAGGCGGGTCACGGTAGCTCTTGAGGATGACGTTGTCGCTGACCGCCAGGTTGGGCACCAGGCCCATCCCCAGCCGATCCCCCGGCACGTGGCTCACCTGCTCTCGGATCACCCGGCGAGGTGAGCAGTTGGTCAAATCACAACCGGCGATGAACACGCCCCCCTCCGTCGTCTTCCGCAAGCCGGTGACCACCTCGGCCAGCTCTCGTTGTCCGTTCCCCGCTACCCCCGCGATTCCCAGAATCTCCCCCTGGCGGATGGTGAACGAAACGTCCTTGAGAGCCGACAGGCCCTTGTCGTTGAACGCCCGCAGGTTGCGGACCTCCAACACCACCTCGCCCGGCTCGACGGACGTCTTCTCCACCTGGAAGAGCACCTCCCGACCGACCATCATCCGGGCCAGCTCCCCCTTCGTGGTCTGGCCAGTCCCCACCGTGGCCATCACCCTGCCGTCGCGCAGAACGGTGATCTGGTCGGAGATGGCCATCACCTCGCCGAGCTTGTGGCTGATGAAGATGACGGCCTTTCCCTCGCTGGCCATGCGCCGCAGGGTGACGAAAAGCTCCTCCACCTCCTGAGGGGTGAGCACGGCGGTAGGCTCGTCCATGATCAGGATGTCCACCCCACGATAGAGCATCTTCAGGATCTCGACCCGCTGCTGCTCCCCCACCGAGAGCTGCCAGATGCGGGCCCGGGGGTCCACCTGCAGGCCGTACTGCCTGGAGAACTCAGCGATCCTATTTTCGATGCGCGCCATATCGAGGAAGAAGCGCGGGGTCTTGAGCCCCAGGATGACGTTCTCGGCCACCGTCTGCGGCTCGACCAGCATGAAGTGCTGGTGCACCATCCCAATTCCCAGGGCGATGGCGTCGCGTGGGGATTGCAGGTTGGCCCGTTGCCCCCTGATGGTGATCTCCCCCTCGTCCGCCCGATAGAGGCCGGAGAGGATGTTCATCAGAGTAGTCTTGCCCGCCCCGTTCTCGCCCAGGAGGGCGTGCACCTGGCCTGCCTGCACCTCCAGGTCAACGTGGTCGTTAGCCAGCACACCGGGGAAGCGTTTGGTGATTCCCCGCATCTTCACCAATGGGGGTTCTGTTCCCCATACTCCCATACTCCCCCCCATACTCCCACACTCTCCTACTCTTCAATGTCACGCGGCTCCAGAAGCAGCGAAACGCCATCAAGAATCTGGCGTACTCGCTTACGAGAAAGCGTGCCTATCATCTCCACCAGGTCCTTCTTGTCCACGGTGAATATCTGCGACACGCTCACCACACTCGGCTGGGGTAAGTTCGCCTCTCCCTTCTCCAACAGAACGTTCCCTGGAGCCTTGGCCCGCTTGAGATTGGACGTCAGCACACATACCACCACCGTGTTGATCCGACTACGGTTGAAGACGTTGTTCTGAATGACCACATGAGGATGACGATAGCCTGGCCCTGACCCTGATGGCTCATCTAAATCAACCCAATACGCGTCCCCTTGGTTGATCACCATTGCCCTTCCACCATACGTCTGTGTTGTTGGCGCATCCTATCACGGAGAGCCTGTTCTTCTGCATCGGGCAAGTCACCATAAGCCTCGTTGATGGCTTCCAGCAGTTGGCGATTCTGGTAGCGTTGGAGGAAGGCCTCAACCGCCAATACGAACAAGCGACTTCGGGAGATCTGCAATTCCTGGGCCAGGGCATCAACCCGCTCAAAGAGGGGCTGCTGCAGAGAGATGGCTGTTTTCACGTTCGCCATTGGTTTATACCTCCTTTCTTGCCATTAGTATAACCCAATGGATAGCAATTGTCAAAACCCAGGCAGTTAGGCGGCGGATCGCCAGATCCGCCACGAGCGAAACCCTTCACGAAAAAGGGTTCTGGCAGGCGGCTGGTCACCTGCCAGAACCCCGTGGCGATCTGCGGCCTATTCGGGGATGGTGCCGACGACTCCTTCGACCAGCCAGTCGAAGGCCAGCTTATCCTCGTCGGGCATGGTAGCCCCGTCCGGTACCCGCAGCTCGCCGGTGTTATCCTTGACGGGGCCGACGAAGACGTCGAAGGTGCCAGAGATGATCTCCTGCTTCTTCTGCTCGATGAGCGCCTTGGCGTCATCCGGCACAGCCGGCCCGAAGGGAGCCAGGTCCAGCAGCCCCTCGGCCAGGCCCCACCAGACCGGGGTGTTGGTCCAGGTGCCGTTCATCACCGCCTGAACCGCCTTCTTGTAGAAAACACCCCAGTTCCAGATGGGCGCGGTGAGCAGGGCGTTGGGCGCCACGTCGGGCACGTAGGCGTTGTAGCCGACGGCGTAAACGCCGTTCTCCTCGGCCAGCTTGTCCGGCTCGGTGGAGTCGCTCTCGCGGGCGATGACGTCGCATCCCAGGTCCAGCAGCGCCTGGGCCGCCTCCCGCTCCTTCACCGGGTCCACCCAGGCGAAGATCCACACCGGGTGTACCTCCACCTCGGGGTTGACCGACTGTGCACCCAGGGTGAAGGCGTTCATGTTGCGAACGACCTCAGGAATGGGATAGGGGGCAACGTAGCCGAGGATGTTGGTTTCGGTCACCTTGCCGGCGGCGATGCCTGCCAGGTACCACGCCTGGTAGCCCCGGCCATCGTAGATCCCGACGTTGTCGGCCGTCTCGTAGCCGGTGCAGTGCTCGAAGATGGCGTCCGGATATTCGGCGGCCACCTCGATGACCGAGTCCATGTAGCCAAAGCTGGTAGCAAAGATCACACCGTAGCCTTTCTCGGCATAGTCACGGATAACGCGGGTTGAATCAGGCCCCTCCGCAACCAGCTCGCTGTAGGCCGTCTCCACGCCCAGCTCCTGCTCCAGGTAGAGCCGACCCTGGTCGTGGGCGTAGGTCCAGCCCAGGTCGCCTGTAGGGCCGACGTAGATGAAGGCCACCTTCGGCTTTTCTACCGGGATGGCTGGGCCGGCGATCTCCGGCGGCTCGGCCGGAGCCTCGCCGACGACGCCGTCCACGAACCAATCCATGGCCAGCATCTCCTCGTCGGTCATGGTCACCCCTTCGGGAATGGAGAGCACTCCGCCCTGGCCCTTGATGGGGCCGGTGAACACGTCCCACTCACCGCTCAGGATCTTCTGCTTCCACTCCTCCACCAGGGCTTTCACGTCATCGGGAACCTGGGGGCTCAGCGGGGCCAGGTCCACGATCCCGTCCTTCATCCCGCCCCAGTACTGACCGGTCGTCCAGGTGCCGGCCATCAGCGCCTCGATGCGGCGGACGTAGTACGGCCCCCAGTTCCACACCGGGCTGGTCAGCACCGTGTCACCCACGAACTGCCGCATGTCGGAGTCGTAGCCGATGCTGACCGCGCCTTGCTCCTGGGCTGCCTTCTGGGGCTCGGTGGTGTCCTGGTGCTGAGCGATCACATCGCAGCCCTCGTCCAGCAAGGCCACGGCTGCTTCCTTCTCCAGCACCGGGTCGAACCAGGTGTTGGTCCAGACCACGTGCACCGTCGCCTCCGGGTTGGCGGCGCGCACCCCCAGGGTGAAGGCATTGATCCCCCGAATCACTTCAGGAATCGGGAAGGCAGCCACGTAGCCGATCTTGTTGGCCTTGGTGGCCTTGGCCGCTACCAGGCCGGAAAGGAAGCGCGGCTGGTACATGCGGCCGAAGTAAGTGGACATGTTGTCGGCCGTCTTGTAGCCGGAGCAGTGCTCGAAGTACTGATCCGGGAACTCCTCGGCCACGGTGAACATGGGGTCCATGAAGCCGAAGCTGGTGGCGAAGACGATGTCGTAGCCCTTGGTGGCGAAGTCGCGGATGACCCGCTCGGCGTCGGGGCCTTCGGGCACGTTCTCGATGTAGGCCGTCTCCACCTTGTCGCCCAGTTCCTCCTCCACCATCAGCCGTCCCTGCTCGTGGGCCCAGGTCCAGCCCAGGTCGCCGATGGGCGCCACGTAGACAAAGGCTGCTTTCAGCTTCTCCGGCGGTGGCGGTGTAGGCGTTGGCGGCACTGACGTCGGCGTTGGTGTCGCTGCTGGTTGGCAAGCCGTGACCAGCAGGGCCACGATTGTCGTCAGGGCCAATAAAGCCCAAAGTCTCTTGTTCTTGAACATCTTCGTTCCTCCTCCTTAGTTAGTAGTAAATGTGTCGTGCCGGGACTCTCTTCCACTAAAAATCGAGGCTTCTGACAATCACCCCCTTTCCCTTGTCGTTAAGGCAGTTGAAATATATCACGAAAGCTGGCTTTTGTCAATGATCAGGCGAGCGCGAAGTTTGCAACTCAAGGCTCGGTTCCGCCGGTGCCTTGGACCCCTTGGTGATAGCGGCCTAGCAGATCGAGGATTTCGTAATCTCTCGCCTCCTTTAGCCGCTGCCCTGCTTCCTGATGAAATTGCTCCAGCCGATTAAAGATTTCGATTTGTACCTCCCTGGGATGGGGTACAGAATCGAAGGTGAATTCTCCTATCTCGCCCGCCGTTTCCAGGCGCACGTTGCCGAAATCAAGTCTGGTGGCGATAAAACCCTCCTGCAAGTAACGCACGTCTTGGATCTTGTCCAGGCCGGCCTCTCTACGCTCTTCACGGATGAAGGGTACTTTTTCGATGTCAATGGCGCGATCATCGGTTATGACGTAAAGGTCGTTACGCCAATCTATAACCAACCAGGTGATGCGCACAGAGATTGCGGTCAGGGAGATACCAAGAGGCACATCAAACCAGAGGCTGACACCAAAAAGGAGGGAAGCTGCTGACCAGAGGATGAACGAGATAACGAGGGCAAGCACGGGAGATATCATCTCTTTGAGTAAAATCCACCAGTGTTTGTGCCAGATGATCGGGTTTTCGCCGAAGTCCGGCTTGGCGAAAACCATCATCTTGATCACCCGTAAGATTTGTGCCCGTCTTGGCTGCTCACTCTCCCAGCGCAGCTCCTCGGCAGTGGGGGGAAGGGGTTCGGGTTCCGGCTTGGGCCAACCGACTATCTCGCGAACAACCTGGATGGCTTGCGGTTCCTCTGCGGGCATCGCTGCTTTAGCCCGTGACACCAGAGCGAGGATTTGGGCCTGGGCCTTGCGAGGCTTCCGGATGCCCTGGAAACGGATCGTGCCCAAGGTGCCAGCAGTCTGGATGATCACGTCGCCAAAGTAGAGCAGATTGGTCATGAGACCCTTCATTTCAACGGAGACATCCTGAATCATGGCCAGGGGGGC
>CAYNWI010000092.1:5791-8811 GCA_964400825.1 uncultured Anaerolineae bacterium
TGGTCATGAGACCCTTCATTTCAACGGAGACATCCTGAATCATGGCCAGGGGGGCCTCATCCCTCTTCTCTAGCGTCAGGTATCTTTTCTCGATGTGAATCACGCGCTTGTCGGTTACGATGTAGCTATCGTTCCGCCAATCCAAAGCTCGCCAGACGAGCCAGGCGAGCGCTGGCGCTAGAATGACGAGCCAATAAAAGGCGCGTCTGAAGTCTGAGAGGGGTTCTAAGAGTGCAGTCACGACCCAGGCAATCAATGAAGAGACAGCCAGAAAAATAAGAGGTCGCCTTATCCACCTGATGATCGTAAACCAATACCTTCGCTCGCGGATGATGACTCTCTCATCATCCAGTTGTCCAGGAAACAGAGGCTTGTTGGCCATTCTTCCCTCCTGCCACCCATAGGGATGTTGCATGGATATTGTACCACATTGTTTGTTCGGTGAAAAGTTTGCCACTTCGCAACCTTGCTCCCAATTTTCTTTTGGAGTATAATTGTTCTCAGAGCGCAGAGGGGGCCGTGAACCTTTTGGTCTGCCTGGCAGTATTACAGTTGAAACCTGCCGCCTGGAGACGAAAAATTCGCCACGAACCTTTCATTCGTGGCAAAGAGGCGAGATCGCCAAAGTAGGTGTTGCCAAACAAAAATGAAGTCTGAATCGAGATTGCGAGAAGGACGGACAGTCCTTGCTTTGATAATCTGCATGCTCCTCAGCGTGGCCTGGCCTATCCGCACTGCCGAATGGGCTGAGGGCCTGGACATTCTATACTTAGTAGTTGTGGGATCCGCGCTCGCCGGCTTCTTCCTGGCTAAGAGCCAATTCCCGAATGTAGTGGCCCACTTGTTCAGCCTGGTTTACGGGATAGCATGGGTGGCGTTCCTGGGGGGAAATCTCCTGGCCCCTCAGTTCACCTGGCGCGAAAAAATGATTGAGCTGGGGATTCGCATCAACGAGTGGCTGTGGACGGCCACGCACGGCGGCACCAGCGAGGACAACCTCATTTTTGTCCTAATCCTGGCCCTGATCCTTTGGCTGGCGGGCTATCTTTCCGCCTGGTATAATTTCCGCCAGCATAAGGTCTGGGAATCCATCGTCCCCTGCGGCCTGGTCTTGCTCTGGAATCTCTACTACGCCTCCCCACGGTTAGAGTTGTACCTGGTGGCCTATCTCTTCTTTGCCCTGCTCGTGGTGATGTACTCCAACCTTTCAATCCGAAAGCAAGAGTGGCGGACGGCCAGGGTTCACTACAGCGCTGACATAGGATTAGCTTTCCTTCGAGCCGGAGTTATCTTTTCCCTCGTGGTTATCTCTTTCGCCTGGCTAGCGCCCAGCGCTGCCGCCAGCCAGCAACTCTCCGACGTGGGATCGTTTCTGGAAAAACCCTGGCAGAAGGTGCAGGAAAACTGGAATCGCCTCTTCTCTGCCGTTAAGTATTACGGCAAGGTCTATCCTAATCCCTTCGGCAATTCGCTGGGCCTGACCGGGCCTGTCCACCTCAGCGAGGCAGCGGTGATGGACGTGCGGGCCCCAGTGGGACGCTATTGGCGGGCGGCCTTCTACGACCAGTACACCGGCTCCGGCTGGCTCAATAAAGATAAGGAGAGCATTGGCCTGGAAGCCAACGATTCCTCTTTGACGATACCCAAGTATGAGCTGCGCCAGGAGATCACTCAGACCATCACCACTTTTCTGCCTGGAAGGACCATGCTCTTTGCTGCCGCTCAGCCTCTTCGGGTGGACCTGCCGGCCTGGGCGGTGGTGAGTTATGTGCCCCCTCTTCCGCCAGGAGAGGAGGCCGAGTCCTACGCCCAGAAAGAGGGAGTGATTACTCCCGTCTCGATGCTTTATAGCCGCTCCCGCCTGAAGCAGGGCCAGAGCTACGCCGTCGTCTCTTCCATCTCTGCGGCTGATGAAGATAGCCTGCGGGCGGCGGGGGATGACTATCCAGCCTGGATCCTCGGTCGCTATCTCCAGTTGCCACCGAGTCTACCCTCGCGCGTGCGCGATTTAGCGGAAGCGATCGCCGGCGGCACCCCCCCTAGGACCTTTGCCGATGGGCAGATAACCATCTTTGACCAAGAAGGTAGCGATTCCATCACATATTTGTCTAAGTCTAAGCCGATAGTGTCAATCTACAACAATGCCTACGACAAAGCCACCGCCCTGGAGAGCTACTTGCGAGAGATAAAGTACAACGAGTTGATCGCAGCCCCACCTGAGGGCCAGGACGGCGTGGATTACTTCCTGTTCGACGCCCGCGAGGGCTACTGCGACTACTACGCTTCAGCCATGGCCGTGATGGCCCGCGCTGTCGGCATCCCGGCGCGGGTGGCAGCGGGCTATAGTCAAGGTGAATACAATCCTGATACGGGAGCCTACCGGGTGAGGGAAAAGAATGCCCACGCCTGGGTGGAGATCTACTTCCCCCGCTACGGCTGGGTGGAATTCGAGCCTACGGCCTCGGAGCCGCTCATAGTTCGACCCAAGCCACCCAAGGTCATTGAGCCATCGGAAAACCGCGACGAAAACCAACACCTGGGCCACGAAGAGGGCACTGGCGAAGAAGATGACTTGCCTGGAGGGGAAGGGGGGTTCATCTATAGCCAGGCCACAGGGAGGTGGCAGGCAGTTCGCTGGTTGGGCGGTCTGGTCCTGCTTGTGGTACTGGTGGGCCTGGCAACACTTTGGGCCTTACGTGAGAGGGAACAGAAGGGACTGAACCTGGTGGAGCGAGTCTACGAGAGGCTGTGCAGTTTTGCCCGGCGACTCGGTATCCAGTTCCAGCGACACCAGACGCCGTACGAGTACGCTGCCGCTTTGAGCACCGTCATACCTGAAGGGCAGGACCCGGTGCAGCGCATCACTGACTTGTATGTGAGAGAGCGCTTCAGCGGCAGGGAGGTCAGCGGCCAGGAGGCTGAGGAAGCCTGGCGAGGTTTGAGGCCGATTCTTTGGCGACGCTGGCTGCAGCGGAGGCTGGAGAAGCTCCAGCGACGGGGCACTTCCCGTACCTCTGAGC
>CAYNWI010000093.1:0-8716 GCA_964400825.1 uncultured Anaerolineae bacterium
TTTCGAAAATTTTAAGGTTGAGGCCGTATCTTTTTGCTGAAAAAAACGTTTTATAAGGTAGAGGGGTACTTCTAGATGTTACCCTGGCCCAGGGGATGGTTGGGCATATCAAAACCGCCGCGGTGAGGTACTAATCACCAGCCCTATTTTATCCGAAAGCGATATATTTGTCAAACAAGAACGGTGAACAAATAGGACGATTTTGACAAAGGCAGGGAAATGCGTTATAATGCGTTCTGGTTGATGATTTAACACCGGCGTGCGAGAGGCACGCGAAGGAGGGTGCAAATGAGGAAGCCGCGTTCTTTATTCATGTTTATCGTACTGGTTCTGGCCGCAGTGATCCCCGTCTCCGGCTCTGCCGATCGTGGCCCGGCCAAAGAGGCCCCCATCCCCATCATGGCCACACCGACCCCCACCCCCATCACCGGTGGGGACGTCGTGTGCTTTGACCTGTCCACCCTGGACGAGGTGCCAGCCGAGTACCGCGGGACATCTGACGTCTTGTGTGTTGACATGTCCAAGGTGTGTGGGGCCGTGGGCGACTCCGCTGGGGTATTCGACAGAATGGAAGCCGGCAACGCTCCTGAGCACCAGGCTCTGCAGCGCTTCCGTGGCGAACTCCTGGACGTCGTGGACTCGCTGGAAGAGCTAAGCGACGAGCTCCCTGCCGGTTATGCGCGGTTGAGGGAAGTACAGTCCTCCTTGGAGGTAGAGCGGAGACGCATCCAGGAGCTCACAGATGAACAGCTTTATATGCTTCAAAGTTCGTACACGGACGTTGAGGCCCTCAAAGCTGGTATCAAGTCCGCAACCTCTCGCGTCCAGGCCTGGAAAAAGGGATCCATTGAGGCGGATCAGGGACTTGGGCCATCGTTGGGCTCCTTCACGATCATCCCCACCCCCACCCCTGTGACCTCGGCCCCGCCCAACATCAGACATGATAAGACAGCTCATGACGACGTAAACGAAGAGACGGGGGACTTATATCCTCCTAACATATTCTCGGGATGTCCCACAGGGGGGTATCCTGATGCACTGATGTTCTCTCTTATGGTATCCATCCAGATAAGCAAACTTGCGGAAATCATTACCGAGACGATATGCGACTCCAAGACTGTCACGTGCCCTGGATCAAATGTGTATGACGTAGTTGATTGTATTCCAGCCGCTATTGCAAAGGGTATCACCGTAGCACTTGAGATAGTGAATGAAGGCTTTGATTTTTGCAACGCTAACGTCACCTCCGCTACGATTCAGGCCCTCTACGAGGATACGAAGATCATCCACGCGGACCTCGATGATCACGACCAGAACCTCACCACCCGCTTCAATTGGATGGACAAATTCCTGTTCGACTTCCGCAACCTGAACCTGCGGCTAGAAATCGAGGCCAACCTGGCTTCACCAGACGATGACCCGCACGCGCTGTTGGCCTTGCCGAGGTCCGTCTGCATCTCACCAGAGCTCGAAGCGCTGCAGTTGAGTGATCCGTTCGCCTCTGAGGTCATCGCCGGCTGCGGTCTTCTGGAGTTGGTCAGAGACACGGTGCGGAGTGCCATGGATATGACCATCAACGCTGGTGAGAGCGTCAACAACGCCGAGGCCGAGTTCGCTGCGGCCGTGGCACATTATAATAATGGCGAGTGGAAGCTGGCCTATGCTCGTTTCCGCAAAGCATACCGCGAGGCGGTGAGGCCGTAAGACTTCATCACGTCATTGCGAGGCACGGTTTTTGTGCCGAAGCAATCTCCCATTCGCGGGGTAGGGATTGCTTCGCCTTCGGCTCGCAATGACAGGGCGGTGAATGTAAAACGAAGGAGGATCAACAATAATGATGAACAAGCTGGGCGTTGTATTTCTAGTTATAGTACTGGTTCTTACTACAGTGATGTCCATGGCCGCCTCTCCAGCTAGTGAATTGGCAACAGGGACCCCCACGCCCATCATGGCCACAGCGACCCCACCCCCAGTCATCGTCAAACCGCTGGACTCTAGCGGCAGGTACGATCCTGAGGACATGGAGGAATTGCGTGGCGCCCTCTTCGACGTCGCGGACGTGCTGGACGAGCTATATCCCTTTGCGGAGTACTATGCCCAGGTGAGCGGCACAGAGCTTCCCCCCAGGGTGAACCGGCAACTGATCGAAGAGATCACGCCTGACGGGCTTTATATGCTCCGTGAGGCGCTTGGCGGAGAGGAAGAGGTTAAGTCCTTCCTGGATAACATCAGGGCTCTGGAGACTGTTGTCCTCACCCTGAAAGAGGAATCCAGTGAGGGAGAGAAAAGTCTCGAGCCCTCGCTGGACTCCCTTACAGCCCTCTCAGCTCCTCCCCCCAACCCTCCCCTTACCTCCATCGGGATCATCCCGGCTCCCACCCCCGTGACCAGTCGCCCGCCCCGTATTCGGCATGCGGACCACGACCAGACCAACGAGGCCGCAGGGGACCTCGAAGAACCTGGGTACTTCGTGCTGTGCTCGAAAACCCGGAATAGTGCCGCAGGCATGTTGGCAGCTATGGTAATAACCGATATAGCCAAGGCTGCTGCATACCTGGCGGACATCATTACTTGTGAAAATACGCTGATTGTGATTGCTTTACCTTTTGGAGGGGGGACAAACATCCCTGGCTGTGTCGTTGCGGGGGTTGTCAAGGGAATCGGACTTGCTGCTGAAGCCGTACTCGAGGGGCTTAAATTTTGCGACGGGACGATAGATGGCGCAGAACTTGGGACTGCCTTCAAGAACACGGTGCTCCTCCACGCAGAACTGGCTATGCACGACGACAATCTCACCACCCGGTTCAACTGGACCGACAACGACCTCTTCCACTTCCGCAACCTCAACCTGCGGTCGCGCATCGAGGACAACCTGGCCTCCCCAGAGGATGACCCGGTCGCCCTTTTCACCCTGCCCAGCGACATTTGCATCACCACGGATCTTGAGGTGATCAGCGCCAACAATCCCAAGTTTTCGTCCGGGCGAATCGCCGGCTGTGGCCTGCTGGAAGTGGTCAGCGACACCGTGCGGAGCGCCATTGACATGAACCAGAATGCTGGGCAAGACATCAACAACGCCGAGGCCGAGTTCGCTGCGGCTGTGCAACATTACAACAATGGCGAGTGGAAGCTGGCCTATGCGCGGTTCCGCAAGGCCTACCGCGAGGCGGTGAGACCGTAAGACCGCCGGAGTAGCCCGCATCCACCGGCGGAGTTGCGCGGAAGGCAACGGTGGTCGCTCTATCGCGAGCCCGCGGTGCTCATGAGCACCACGGGCTCTAATTATTTGGCCCTCACCCTACCCCCCCTCCCCCTCTCCCCACTTTGGGAGAGGGGGAGGGGGGCGCGGGGGGGAGGGGGTGAGGGCCAAAGGAGAAAGATGATGAAAGCATTGAGAATTACTGGAATCGCTCTCTGCCTGGCGCTGCTTCTCGTTTCCGGCGTGGCCACGAGTGCCCAGGGGACGCTGGCCCTTCGACAGGGCTCAGGACAAGCGTCAGGGAGCGGGGGCTGTACCCCCGGCGATAGCTACCAGCCAGCCTGCGACGTAAATCGCGATAATACCATAGACATCGTGGACATCATGCTCGTCGCCAGCAAGTGGCAACGCTCCGGCACCTGGGCCAGCGACGACTGGAGCCTCACCGGCAACCCCAATACGATTCCCGAAACCAATTTCCTGGGCACCACGGACAATGTGGCTCTGGAAGTGCGGGTGAACAGCGAGCGGGCGCTGCGGATTGAGCCCACCACCAGTACCCCCAACCTGATCGGCGGCTACGGCGGCAACAGCGTCGCCGGCGGCGTGGTAGGGGCCACGATTGGCGGCGGCGGCCAGGCCAGTGCCACCAACGGGGCTGCGGCGGACTTCGCCACGGTCGGCGGGGGCGAAGGCAACAGTGCTCTGGGCTTCGCCGCCACCATCGGCGGGGGGGAAACCAACGCTGCGCTGGGCTTCGCCGCCACCGTCGGCGGGGGTGCGAACAACGTGGCCGGCAACGTGGCCGGCAACGCCAACTTTGCTACCGTTAGCGGGGGCATCGCCAACACCGCCGGCAACGAGCACGCCACCGTCGGCGGAGGCATATCCAACACCGCCAGCGGCAAACGCGCCACCGTCCCCGGCGGGCAGGAAAACGCCGCTGCCGGCGATTACAGTTTCGCCGCCGGCTGGCAGGCCAAAGCGGATCACGACGGCGCCTTCGTCTGGGGCGATTCCACCGACGCCGAGATCCACTCCAGCAACGACGATCAGTTCATCGTGCGGGCCAACGGCGGCCTCTGGTTCGGGGCCGTGACCGCCGACTTCACACCCACCATCGGCTCTGGGGTCTTGATCGGTACGTCCACTGGAGCTTACCTGAGCAGCGGCGGGGCCTGGACCAACGCCTCCGACCGCAACGCCAAGGCGAATTTCCGACCGGTGAACGAGGGGGAGGTGTTGGCCTGCCTGGCCGAGATCCCCATCGCCACCTGGAACTACCAGAGCCAGGACCCGTCCATCCGCCACATCGGCCCGATGGCGCAGGATTTCTACGCCGTTTTCGGCGTGGGCGAGGACGACACGCACATCAGCACCCTGGACGCCGACGGCGTGGCCCTGGCTGCCATTCAGGGGCTCTACCAGCTCGTGCATGAGCAAGAGGCCCGGATCGCCGATCTGGAAGCACGGCTGGCGGCGCTGGAGGGGACCAGGCAGCGAGGTCCATGAGTATTGAGGTGCAACGCACTTCGCAAAGTGCGTTGCACCTGGTCAGATAAATACGAAAAAGCCACCAGGATCACCCTGGTGGCTTTTTCTGTTGGCTGTCAACGGGATGCGATGCGACGGGCTACTACCTCACGGGTCCCTCACGGAAATACCTTTGTATACCTCAGTGACGTCACCAGAGCCTGCGCCCCTGTTCACCACTACCACAGAAAACAGGGTTGGTGCCTCATCCACATGCCCATCGTTGTCCTCGTCGCACAACTGTTCCACGTATGTGACCTCTACCGTCCCTGCACCGACGAAGCCAGGGTTCATGGTGCCCACGTCAGCCAGGTCTATAAGCTTGATGTGCCCCGTGGGTAGCCAGAAGTTGGTCAGATAGGTAACCACGGTTCCGACCAGGTTTGTGACCTCCAGCTTGAGCCCTATGTCGTTGCAGTTGGAATTGTTGCGGACGGCGATCAGAGAGGTCACGCCCTGAGAATCCTTGGCCTTGGCCAGGTGGGGAAGCATGATGGCGATGGTTGCCTTCTTTTCACCCTCCGCAAGAGCATTGTAGGCCCCACCTTGAATCTCACCAGGAATAGTGTGTCTCCAGCGATGCAGGGCCTCATCGTACATCTTGGTCTTCTTCAGGTCAACCACCGCGAAGATGGGCTGGCCGTCATGCTCTCCACCCGGATAGTCCACCTGGCTGTGCGATTGGATCACGGCGGCCCCGGCGTATTCCATACCCAGGTCAGTGACGGCCGGCAGGTAGAAGGTAGCCCCTCCAGCACGACAGACCCACTCGCCCAGGAAGAGGATGGAATCGCCGCTCTGGTCGAAGAACTCCACGGTGACGAAAGTAGGCTGAGAATGCTGGGTCAGGTTCTGCACCTGAATGCTGGCCTCCCAGCCGCTCACTTCGCGCCAGACCAGGTCGGCATAAAAGAGTGTGTCCGTGGTGAGCTGGTAGGGCCGGGCTTCATAGGTCAGCAGCGCCCCCCGATCGTCCGACGGCAGGAAGCTGGTCTGATCCATGACGATCCCCAAGGGCTCATCGGACTCGACGTAGATCGAACCCAGCCACATGGCACCCAACACCTCCGGCACCCTTCTCCGTATGGATTCCCCCGGCGCCAACATGATGTCCTCATCGTAGCTGAAGATGCAATCACCTTGCTTTTGATAGTTGAGGACTATGGAAGCGCAGCCCCGACCGGAGTTCTGGATGATCATCTCCGTATCCAGGTCGTGATACTGCCTCATGGCATAGGGCGCAAAGTACTTGTAGGGAGGTCCACCCCCCTCCCCGTTCTCCGAGATGCCGGGGTAGGCGCTCGAAACCAGGGTGTCATGGTCGTTAGGCCCTTTGCGCTGGACTATAACTGCTATCGCCTCGCCGGTGCCCTCATATTCATCCTCCCAGTCTTCCCAATCATACCGGCGGCACTCCGGAGTAACGTCGTCCAGAACACAATCAGCGGCATCGCAGGCCTGCTCAAAGAGGTCCTTATCCACTGAGTAGACTATCGCTGACTTTGCCGTGCTGGGGATGCTCTGGGTCTTCAGAGGCCAGACGGCGTTCTCAAGGATCCGCTTGCAAGCATGGCCCATTGGGCCCGGATCGTTGCTGGGGCACAGGCCTGAATACTCCCCCCAGAAGAACACGATCGCTCCGGTGTCTTCATCACCCCCATTCTGCACCTGGATCTGGGTTTCCCAACCGCCCTCGTTATCAATAGCGGGCAACTGAATGCGGCGCGGCAAGCGCTCCAGCTTGAACCAGGTCGGGTCGTCGTCGTAGAGGTCAGCAAAAGGCAATAGTGGCCTCGGGTACTCGTCGAAGCGCTCGCCAGGGTAGTTCGTGGGCTCAACATCCGGCGGAATCTCCGGCCAGCCGGGGAACTCGTAGGTCTCCCAGGCCCGGCCTGGCGTGCCGGCGTGGTTGTTGGCCACCTTGTTGGCCGCTTTATGGGCATTCAGGCTGGCCGGGTCGAAGTCCGGGAATCGCTGGTCGAACAGGCCCATCTCACTGTAGGTCACCCAGCCGTGGTTGAGGACGATGGTACCCAGCCTCACGTACTTCGTCTCCTTGATGCGCACCCGGTACTTGATGCGCAGGGAGAAAGTGACCGGGATGGGCGGGTCGTAGGTGACGCCGTCGAAGCGCAGCAGGTAGCCCTTGGGCGGGATGGGCAGCCGCGTAACCACCTCGACCTCGTCGTCGCCGGGGTCGTTGCCCTTGATGATCTCCTCGTCCAGCACGACGCGCGACGGGTAGGTGAGCTCAAGGTAGCCGCCACCAACCGCTGGTGCAAAAGTGCGAAGCAGGAGGTCCTCGCCGAAGGCCAGGTCTGGAGGCTGCACGTCGGCGTCAATGACGCGCCCGGTGTCGGGCTCACGGCCGTAGACGTGGATGGCGGCAGACACGCTGCCGTTGATCAGCCAACCCGGCACTTTCAGGTCATTCACGTCGTCATTGATCCAGTTGTACAGCCCGTCGTAGAACTCCACCCCCGTGGCCTCGATGATGCCCGTGTTGGGGATATCCACCGTGTACTCGATGACGTCGCCGGGGCTGGGCAGGTCGTCTCCGTTGTCCTCGTAGATGGCCCACTCCTTGCTGGTCTCCTCCAGCACCGGTAGGGCCAGGGTGTCGTGGAGCAGGTCGGTGTCGCAGACGAGATCGGGATCGGGATCCTGGCAATCGCCGGAGGGCTCGATGCCCGGCAGGGGGGTGCTGTACTTGGTGCTTGGTATCGCGTCCACCCGCGCCACGTTGGTGCCCAGCATGCGGAATATGGGCTCCTCATGCTCCTCACTCTCGATGTACCACAGCTTGCTGGGGTAGTCGAAGTTGGCTATCGCGTACCCTTTCGACGGGTCGAATTCGATCACAGGTGACATGCCGAGAATCAAGTATGGGGGAGCGGGCTCGCGAACCAGTACTTTATACCTTCCGGGCGCAACGTCGTGGAACGCATATCGCCCATCGGTACCAGTGGTCGTGACGTCCAAGTCCACGGTGCCCGACTCGTTCAACAGCCAGACCTTCTTGCCTTGCCAGGGGGGCTCGCCCAAGTCAACTACGTGGTTCTCGTTTTTATCGTCCCAGACGATCCCAGCGACGGCGCCAAGCAGTGGGAAGTCCACCCTGAAGTTGCGGATGATCAAGATGTGGTAGTAGCCATCCGGATCCGGCACGCCTTTCGGCGACATGACAGCCACCGCGGACTCCGTCGTCTTGATGGTGATGGTCTGGGCTTCAGTCGTGTCACCACCTGGCGATGGCGGGGTCCAAGTGATGGCGCCCCGTAGCGGAGGTTGGCCCGCCTGTCCCGGGTAGATGACCTCAAAGCGGCCCAGGGGCGCGCGGTAGATAAGCGCATCGGACATGTCCCCCAGCGTGACCGAGTGCAGCCAGGAGTCGCCCTCGTTGGTGATGGTATAGCAATAGGTGAGCTCGTCGCCCGGTAGCGTCAGGACGTCGTCGGTGGCGTAGGCGGCACAGCGCTCAACCTCGGTCTTGCCGTCCGTGGTGCGGTCAATGCTTCTGGCCGGGCTCTTGCGGACGTAGACCTTCTTGTCCACCTTGACCTCCGGCGACACCAGCGTTGTGTACTCAACGTACACGTTGTTGCTCATATTCGAATCCGGCGTCGGGGTGTAGCCATGGGGCCACGGATCCGGGCAGGTTAAGGTGCCAGTATAGGTTGGACAGACGTCGCCGGCCACGGTGCCCACCTCCACCCGGTTCTCCAGGTACCCGATGTCCGGCGCCACGTCAGCGTCCACCCGCACGCGGATGGTGAGGGTACGCGTCGTGGGCAGCGATGGGTTGGTGGGATGGGTCAGATCCAGGTCGTCGCCCCGTTGGTAGTCGTTGCCGGCGATCTGACCCCAGTCTACGATGACCACCCCATCGTCGCGGAAGCGGATGCTAAGGGCGCCCGTGGGGGAGCCAGTCGTCGTGATAGCCGTCATCGGATCGCCGCCCACCATGTCCAGGCTGGCGTAGAT
>CAYNWI010000094.1:0-8708 GCA_964400825.1 uncultured Anaerolineae bacterium
ACGCGGTGGTGAGCGGCCTGACCTTGCACACCGACGACGTCATCCAGGTCATGACCGGCACAGGTGCAGGCTGGGGCGACCCGCTGGAGCGCCCCCTGGAGCTGGTGAAACAAGACCTGAAGAACGGCTACATCACGTTAGAGCAGGCGAAGCGGGACTACGGGCTGGAGAAGCGCAGCGCCGCCCTGAGCTGAAGCTCTGGGCTAAAAGGACGAAGCCCTGGGGGCTAGATCCAGCCTCGGAGGGGCTTTGTTCTCTCAGCGCGGGAACACGGAAACGCGGAGAACATGGAAGCACGGAAGTTCCGTGACTCCGTACTTTCCGTGATTCCGTGTTCCAGACTGACACACCAATTAGGGGAGACATGGCAACCATCGAGTACAAGACGCTGGTCATGGCTGGCCCGATGCGTTGGGTCGTGCTGACCACCGATGGAAAAGTCACCACTCTGACCTGGTTTGTCAAGGTCCGCTACACTGTCGAAGGCGGCGGCAGCGTGCTCTTCGCCCGCAGCGACCTGCAAGGCAATGGACGCGACGACGTCTTCGCTGTGTTCAGCGACAACCTGGCTATGGCGGAGCACCTGCGGGATGACGTGTTCAGCTACACCGTCTTTGCCGGCGTTCCTGGCCAGACCCCACCGGCTCCCATCGTGGAGGCGGCTTTCGAGAGTCAGGACGATTTCCCAAACCGCATCGTCGAATCCATGAGAGCCGAGGATGGCACAATCCTCATCCTTTCGCTTCGGGGCTTCGGTTCACCGAAGGCTTACGTGCGGGTGGTCAACGAGCGCGTGACGGAGGTAGGAGCCTTCGCCGTGCCGGCCGAATTCTCGATGGAGATCAACGGCGTCGTCCCCGTCGGCCAGCCAGAGGCGGGTCCCCTGGCCGAAGCGCCACCAGTGGGAGCCGATGTGCAGAATCTGTGGTACGAATCGGGATGATGCCGGGCTGTTCGGATGTTTGAGTAAGGAGTACCGCCTCTATTCGAGGGTGGAAAAATCTGCATATAATGATAAGAAATTGCTGGAAACACATAGAAACCGTGCATTGTTGCTACTGAGTGTATGGAGAGGCAAAGATGAATCGGGAGGTCAAGATGATCAGCGTGGATGAGGCCCTGGAGTATGTGCTGAAACACTTCGAGCCGCTGGAGCCAGAGGAGGCGGAGATCCTCGACGCTCTGGATCGCGTTTTGGCTGAGGACGTTTACTCCGATACAGACATTCCGCCTTTCGATAATTCGGCCATGGACGGATACGCCGTGCGGGCGGCGGACACGGTTGAGGCCAGTCCTGAAGCTCCTGTCACGCTGCGAGTGATCGGCGATCTCGCGGCAGGTTACACCACGGACCTGGTGGTGGAGCCAGGCACGGCCATCCGCATCATGACCGGGGCACCGCTTCCCGCCGGCGCTGATGCGGTGGTGCGATTCGAGGAGACCGGCGAGGGATTATCGGGGCGTGAGAAAGCAGGCGATCGGGTTGGGATTTTCAGCCAGGTTGTCATAAGGGAGAACGTCCGGTCGGCGGGGGAGGACGTTCGGGAAGGGGAGTTGGTTCTAGCCGAAGGCACGATTCTGCGCGCTCAAGAGATCGGCGTGCTGGCCTCGCTGGGGAGGGCCAGGGTTCGGGTGATCCGTCGGCCACGGGTGGCGATTTTGGCCACCGGCGACGAGCTTATCGCCATTGACCAGCCGCTGTCTCCCGGCAAGATTCGTAGCTCCAATGAGTACTCTAACGCTGCATTGGTCCAGCGTTATGGTGGTGTCCCCATCCGTTTGGGGATAGCGCGCGATGACGTGGGGGACCTGACGGCTAAGATCTACGAGGGTTTGGCCCAGAGGGTTGATCTGTTCCTCACCTCGGCCGGTGTGTCGGTGGGTGACTACGACATGGTCAAGGACGTGCTGAGTGCTGAGGGGGAGATGCACTTTTGGCAGGTGCGGATGAAACCCGGCAAGCCGCTGGCCTTCGGCGAGATCCGAGGCGTGCCGCTTCTGGGGCTACCGGGCAATCCGATGTCGGCCCTGGTTTCGTTTGAGCAGTTCGCCCGGCCGGCGATCCTCAAGATGCTGGGCAAAACCCGCCTGCGCAAACCCACGGTGGAGGCTGTTTTGGAGGAGGATGTCAAGAGTAGTGGCCGGCGCAATTTCAAGCGGGCGGTGATAACCAGGCGCGGCGGCGAGTACTACGCTTCGGTCACTGGCCCGCAGGGCTCTGGCATCCTCACTTCTATGGTGAAAGCCAACGGCCTGGCCATAATCCCGGAGGGCATCAGGCAGATGAAGGCAGGGGAGCGGGTCACGGTGCAGATGCTGGATTGGCCAGAAAACGTTGCTTGTACTGAGCCTGGTGAATGAGGGTCACCCAAGATCGAGGTCGCGAGTCGAGGGAGGGAAGGTAGGGGCGGGGTCACCTTGCCCGTACACTGCTCTGACCAGCCCTTTGATCTGGTTGTCCCTCGGTTCGGCCTGGATGATACGATGGGAATCGTTGATTTGTTGGAGGGGACATTCCTCTAAATTTCACCGAGGAGGTGGGTAATGACGCGAGTACGGTGTCAATTGGATGAATGTGTCTTTTGGCATGAGGGTTTCTGTAGCTCTGAGGAGATTGACCTGGACCCTGAGCTGGGTTGTTTAACCCTCATGAAGAGTGGGGATCTGGAAGATGAGGAAAAAGAGTGGAGCGATGATGAGGAACTCTTTGACCCGGATGAGTGGGAGGATGATATCTGATCCATGGCCGCTGGCTGAGAGAGGGAATACTGTCTCCGTTTGGTGCATCTCCCGATCCGAACTCTATAGCGGGCCTTAAAACATTGAGGGTTCGCTGACCCACAAGCTCGAAGGCCCGTCCCCGGGCCGTGTTTGGGTGGGTTTCGCACCGTGGACGGCCCGGGGACGGGCCTCAGAGCAAATGTTATGCCGAAATCTCGTTGTAATATCAGGGAAGCGGGATTAACCGCCGTGATTGCGCAGTGTTCTGGTAATGATGTCGCTTTGTTCGCTCTGAGAAGGTCTCTTCTCGCTTCCCTTTGCCACTTTGCCTCTGTTGTCTTCTTCGTTCTCTTGTTGGTCGAGGGCTGCCTTGATTGCCAGGCCCATAGTTGTGGGAAGGGAGTCCTCTTCTTCAATATCATCATCTATGGGTATCTCCTTCATCCCCAGCTCGATCTGGCGCCTTCTGCGATCAACGCTTAACACCTTTACCTCCACCTCTTCGCCCACCGACACTATCTCAGACGGATTCTCCACGTAGCCTGGGGCCAGCTCACTGATGTGTACTAATCCATCGCGGCCCACCCCAACATCTACAAAGGCGCCGAATTGAGCCAGGCGCGTCACCTTGCCCTTGATGATCATGCCTGGTTTCAAGTCACCGAAGACCCTCTCAGGTGGTTCCACCATAGTTAGATCGATGTGTCCTCTCTTGCGGTCCACTTTCTTGACCCAGGCCGTTACCTCATCGCCTGGCTCCACGACCTCTGCGACCCTGTTGACTGGCTCCTTGCTCAGTTGGGAGATGTGCACCCACCCCTCTTGGCTCAAGCCGATGTCCACGAAAGTGCCAGAGAGCGCTACTTTGGTCACCTTGCCTCTCAGCTTCATGCGAGGTTTCAATTCTTTGATGTCGGTTGGTTGCTGCTCATGAGCGTCCTTAGCTTGATGGTGTTGCTCTTCTATCACTCTTGTTCCTCCTCCTTGACTAGGCTAGATAGCGTGATATATTATACCACTACTGTAGATTTTTCACAAGGCGACAAAATCCAAGCACAAATCTTGGGCTTTGAACTTGGAACTTTGAGTTCTTTGCCAGGTTGCGATAAACGGTAAAAGAGGATATAATGTGTGGCGTCGGACGCGGTAATATCGTTTGGGCGAAAGTCAAGCTTGAAACGTATTGTATTGATGAAAGTCTTCCTCCGCCTGCTAAAATACCTGAAACCATACTGGCGCTGGGTGGTGGTTAGCATTGTCTGTTTGCTGCTCCTCACCATCCTCAACCTGCTGCCACCCCTCTTCCAGAAGCAGATCATTGACGAGGTGGTCGGCCAGCGCTTGCTGAGCTATCTACCCAGGCTTGTTTTGGGGCTGGCCGGTGTCTATGCCCTGACCCATTTCCTGCGCTTCGGCGATCTGTACCTCCGGCACGTCCTGGGCGAGAGGTTCATCCTCGACCTGCGCGTTCTCCTCTACGACTATCTGCAGCGACTGTCCATCTCTTTCTTCGAGAGTCAGCAAACGGGCGAGATCATGTCGCGCATCACCAACGACGTGAACGCCCTGGAGAACTTCGTCACCCACTCCGTCGGATTCCTCATCGTTGACCTGCTGCGCCTGGTGGGAACGGCGGTGATTCTCTACGTCCTGGATTGGCAACTGGCTCTTTTGACCTTGCTCCCGGTTCCCGTTCTGGCAGTGGCCATGCGTCTGTTCAACACCCGCGTGCGCCCCATCTATCGCCAGATACGCGACCGCCTGGGTGACATCAACGCCGAGCTGCAGGACAACATCTCTGGTATTCGGGTGATCCAGGCCTTCGGTCAGGAAAGGCACGAGCTTGATCGGTTCACCCAGCGCAGCACCCGCTACTACGAGGAGCGCGTGAGGGGCATTCGCCAGTGGTCAATTTTCTTTCCGGCCATAGGCTTTGTAGCGTCGCTGGGCATGGTCATTGTCCTGGGCTTCGGTGTGCATCGCGTCCTCAGTGGCGCACTGACCCTGGGGGGGCTGGTGGCCTTCATATCCTACGTGGCCTCTTTCTACGAGCCCATCAACCGTCTCGTTGAAGTTGATAACATGGTGCAGCAGGCCATCGCCGCCGGGGAGCGGGTGTTCGAACTGCTGGATACCGTGCCTGAGGTCGAGGACGCGCCCGATGCCATCGAGTTGCCCGCTATCCAGGGAGCCATCGCCTTTGAGGGCGTCTCCTTCCGCTACGGTACCGGCGACTCTTCGACGGGCTCAGAGCAGCGGGAGGTGTTGCGCGAGGTCAGCTTCCAGATGCAGCCCGGCCAGGTAGTGGCTCTGGTCGGGCCTAGCGGGGCGGGCAAGACCAGCATCGCCAACCTGATCCCCCGCTTCTACGATCCCGTCGGCGGACGGGTCACGGTTGAGGGCCACGATGCCAGAAAGGTCAAGTTGGCCTCCCTGCGCCGGCAGGTCGCCGTGGTGCTGCAGGACACCTTTTTGTTCAACGGAACGGTGCGCGACAATATCATCTATGGCAAGCCGGCTGCCAGCGAGGATGAGATGATCGCTGCCGCGCAGGCGGCTTACGCCCACGAGTTCATCGTGAATCTGCCCCAGGGCTACGAGACCGAGATCGGCGAACGGGGGGTCAAGCTCTCCGGCGGGCAGAAGCAGCGTCTGGCGCTGGCGCGGGCCATCCTGACCGACCCCCGTATCCTCATTCTCGACGAGGCCACCTCTTCCGTTGACGCCGAGGCCGAGTATCTGATCCAGCAGGCGTTGGAGAAGGTGCTGGAGGGGCGCACCGCTCTGGTCATTGCCCATCGCCTGTCCACCATCCGCCACGCGGACAAGATCATCGCCCTGGAAGATGGTCGCATCGTCGAAGTGGGCGATCACCGCCAGCTCCTGGCCCGCGGCGGCCTCTACAGCCAGATGTACCGACGGCAGTATGATCTGGCGGCCGCTTCGGATTGACCCATTGGGTGAAACTGGTGCCTGTTTCGGGAGGTGCGCAGGGTGAAAGAGGAAGGTAAGACAAAGGCACAACTCATAATAGATGAACTGGCAGAACTGCGCCAACGGGTCGCTAAATTGGAAGCGGCGGACGCTGAGCGCAAGCGGGCAGAGGAAGCGCTGGCCCACGAGCGCGACCTGTTGCAAGCTCTCATGGATAACATTCCGGACACTATTTATTTCAAAGATACTGCCTCCCGCTTCGTGAGAGTCAATAAAGCACAAGCTCAGGTGTTGGGAGTAGACGACCCCAAGGAGGCCATAGGCAAGACGGATTTCGACTTCTTTACGCTGGGACATGCCCGAGACGCCTACGAGGACGAACAAGAGGTTGTGAAATCAGGCCAGCCCCTGATCGGCAAGGTCGAAAGAATCAGGAGAGCAGATGGGCAGTTTCGCTGGGTTTCAGCTACCAAGGTGCCCATGCTGGATGAGGAAGGGCAGGTTATTGGTACAGTCGGCGTCTCCAGAGACATCACCGAGCGGGTGCGGGCAGAGCGCGAAATCGAAGAGCGGCGAAGGTACCTGGAAGGTGTGCTGAATGCTGCCCCCGACGCTATCGTCACCCTGGACGCCCACCATCGGATCGTGGAGTGGAACCCAGGCGCAGAGAGGCTGTTCGGATATTCACGGGAGGAGACGATAGGCCAAAACATTGACCATCTGGTCACCAACCCCGATGTCTTTGAAGAGGCGACTGGGTTTACACAGACAGTAATGGGCGGGAAGGAGTTGCCTCCCACAGAGGCCGTCCGTTATCGAAAGGATGGCTCTCCCGTGGATGTCCTCTTGGCCGGATCCCCGATCCTGGTAGGGGATGAGTTGATCGGGGCAGTCGCCGTCTACACCGACATCACCGCGCGGGTGCGGATGGAGGAGACGCTGCGCGCCCTGGCGCTTCTCGACGAACTTACCGGCCTGTACAACCGGCGGGGGTTCTTCACCCTGGGCCAACAGCAGTTGAAGACAGCCCACCGGACGAAGAGGAGGATGGTGCTGCTTTTTGCCGACCTGGACGGCATGAAGCGGATCAATGATACCTTTGGCCACCCTGAAGGAGACCGGGCCTTGATTGAGACCGCCGATGTCCTCAGAGAGACCTTTCGCGAGTCGGACATCATCGCTCGCATCGGTGGGGATGAGTTTGTGGTGCTGGCGATAGAAACCAACGGGTTCCCCGCCGAGGTTCTCACCCATCGTTTGCAAGAGAACCTGGAGGCCCGCAACGCAAGAGGAGACCGCCGCTACAAGCTATCGTTAAGCGTGGGCCTGGCGCGCTACGACCCCGAATCCCCCTGTTCCATTGATGACCTGCTGACCCAGGCAGATAGATTGATGTACGAGCGGAAACGGGGCAATCAGAAGGCTTAGCTCAAGAGGGCTTGTAGCTCCTGGGAGGCGCAAGAGATGAAGGATGCACGTAAGACCAAAGAGGACTTCGGCGAGCTCAGTCGAACCGAACTCATAAACGAACTGGGGGAACTGCGCCAACGGGTCGCTGAGTTGGAAGCATTAGAAGCCGGGCGCGAGCGGGCGGAGGAGGAGATACGGCGGCGCACGGCCCAGTTGGAGGCGCTGCGACAGGTGGGGCTGGGACTCACCGCTGAGTTGGATCTGGACTCCCTTCTCCACTCCATCGCCTCGCAGGCCATCGAACTGCTGGGCGGCATAGCGGGCGGCCTCGATCTCTATCGGCCAGATCAGGACGTGCTGAAGTGGACTGCGTCCATCGGTTTCGATCCGGTGCCCAGTGAGATCGTGCTCCGCCGGGGCGAGGGCCTCTCCGGCCGGGTGTGGGAGACCGGCGAGCCGCTCATCTTGCACGACTATCATCACTGGGAGGGGCGGGCGGCCGGCTTCGAAGACTATCCCTTCACAGCCAGCGTGGGCGTGCCGGTCCGCTGGGGCGAGGAGTTCCTGGGCGTCCTGGAAGTTATGGCCGAGCCGCCTCGCACCTTCTCCCCGCCCGACGCCGAACTGCTGAGCCTGTTCGCCACCCAGGCCGCCATCGCCATCCGCAACGCCCGCCTGTACGAGGAGACCCACAGCCGGGCCGAGCGACTGGCGGTTGTCAACCACATCTCCAGGGCTGTCGGCGCCATCGTCAACCTGGATGATCTGATGGAAACAGTTTATCAGGAAGTTAGCTCCATTTTCCAGGCCGCTGCTTTCTTCATCGCCCTTTACGACGAGGGGGCCAACGAACTGGACTTCCGCCTCCGGCTGGACGAAGGGATACGAGAGCCCAGAGAGCAACGTCCCCTGGGGATAGGGTTTACAGCCTTCGTCGTCAGCGAGAAGAAGCCCTTTCTTGTTCGGGATTTCGAGAAAGAGAGGGATCAACTGCCAGAGGCCAGTCTATGGGGAACAATGAAAGCCCCATCATCCTGGCTGGGGGTGCCGATGCTGATCGGCGAGCGGCTGATAGGCGTCATCTGCGTGCAGGACTACCGTCCCTACGTCTACGGCGAGGAGGAGGAACTGCTGCTCTCCACCATCGCCGACCAGGTGGCCGTGGCCATTGAGCAAGCCCGGCTGTACGAGGCCGAACGTGACCAGCGTGCCCTGGCCGAGGCGCTGGAGGAGGCGGTTGCCGCACTAACTGCCACCCTTGACTTCGACCAGGTGCTGGACTGCATCCTGGAGCAGGTCAGCCGCGTCGTTCCCAACGACGCGGCCAACATCATGCTCATTGAGGGCGACCAGGTACGCGCTGTACGCTGGCGGGGCTACGAGCGCCTCGACGCGGATGATTTGTTTTCCACACTTGTGCTCGACTTTTCTGAGTTACGCGGTTTTCAGCAGATGGCGGAGAGTGGAGAACCAATGGCCATTCCCGATGTCGCTACCTATCCCGGTTGGGTCCAGGTGCATGAGTGGCTGCGCTCGTACGCGGCCGCACCCATCATCGTGCACGGTGAGGTGATCGGTTTCCTCAGCGTGGACAGCGCCACCCGTGGCTTCTTCACCCAGGATCACGCCGAGGCCCTGCGTGC
>CAYNWI010000095.1:0-4504 GCA_964400825.1 uncultured Anaerolineae bacterium
CGGGCCAGGGTGGCTGGATCGCAGGAGACGTAGACGATGCGGCGCGGGGCCAGCTCGATTAGGGCCGCCAGCGCTTCTGGCTTGCACCCCTGGCGGGGCGGGTCTAACACCGCCAGGTCAATCGGCCTGTCCAATTGGGGCAAAAGTGCTTCCACGCTACCCTCTATGAACTCCACGTTGGCCAGCTCCGCAGCGTTCAGGAGGGCGTCCGCCACCGCGCCTGCATTTTCCTCGATGCCAATCACCCGGCCTACTTTGTCAGCCAGGCTCAAGGCGAAGGTTCCCACGCCGCAGTAGGCGTCCAGCAGCGTTTCGTCACCCGCCGGGGCCAGGTACTCGCCGACCACGCGAACCAACTCCTCGGCGGCGGCGGTGTTGATCTGGAAGAAGCTGGTGGCTGAGATGTGGAATCTGCGGCCGGCTACTACCTCGGTGATGTAGTTGCTGCCAATCAGGTTGACGGGAGTGCCATCGGAGAGAAGCAGGACACAGGATACGGGCAGGTCGCTCTCCAGGGCCGGCGGCAGGTCGTCGTGGGTCTCGAAAATCATCATCTGATCGCCGGTGTTGACGCCAGCTCGCAGAGAAAGCCGCGCCAGCCCCGGTAGCTCAAGATCGAGGGCGGCGAAGAGTTCCTCCAAGAGGGGATGCAACAAGTGGCACACCTCGATGGTCTCCACCCGCCGGCCATCGGTGGCTACGAAGCCCAACCGGCCCTCATCGCCGACCGAGAACTGGACGTGGTTGCGGTACTGCCAGGGTGAGGCGCTGGGGAGGGGCCGTTTCACGGGGACATCGGGGAGGCGGCCGAGGCGGGCCAGTTGATCGCGCACCACCGCGGCCTTGAACTCCAGTTGGGCCTGGTAGGCGATGTGCTGCCATTGACACCCGCCGCACTTCCCAGGGCCGAAGTGGGGACACGGGGGATCAACCCGGTGCGGTGAAGGTGAGAGGATTTCGACGAGCCGCGCTCGCGCGTAGCGCCCCTTGTCCTCGACGATCTCTACCAGAGCCTCTTCGCCCGGTATGGCGTAAGGCACGAAGATCACCTTGCCTTCGTGTCGCCCCAGGGCATCGCCGCCGTGGGCCATAGCGGTTAAGTGTAGCTCGAATCGTTTTTCCAATTGGGTTACCTCATCGCTGAACTCAGTAGATCACAGAGGCTCGCAGCGGATCGCCAGATCCACTGCCCTCCTGCTGGATCTGGCGATCCAGCAGGAGCAAATTGTGATCCACTGAAACTCGTCAGTGGCAGGTGTGTAGTATTCCTTGCGCAGCCCTATTGTAGCCCATGTAACTCTATTGGTCAAGAAAAGAACCCTCGCCAGCTTTCCACCGGTGAGGGTTTTATCCTTCGGACTCAGTGGATCCAAAATTGCTCTAAGGGGATTGCCAAATCCCCGCTGTGGGCCTGGATCTGGCGATCCAGGCTGAGCAACATTGATCTACTGAGGCTAGCGAAGCCAATGCCGCCACAATCCTATCCGTTGATGATCCTCTCGGCCTCCTCGGTGAGGGCCATCAGGTCGCTGCGGTTGATGGTCGAGAGCCAGAAGTTGCTGGTTCCAGCCATGAGCTGTTGCAGACCGCCCTTGACTTGTCGGCGAATGTCACTTCGGTCGAAGAGATCCAGCGCCGCTAGGGATAAATGCCACGGATCATGATGGCCTCGGCGACCCGCTTGATGGCGCAGATGTAGGCTGCCACTCGCATGTCCACTTGTTTCTCCTGGGCGGTGGCCAGGACGTTATCAAAGCTGTGTTCCATAATGTCGCGCAGCCTGACGTTGACGTCCCGCTCGCTCCAGAAGAACTGCTGCAAGCCCTGTACCCACTCGAAGTAGGAGACAGTCACGCCGCCAGCGTTGGCCAGAATGTCAGGGATGACGAAGATGCCCTTGTCGTTCATGATCTGGTCGGCCTGGGGGGTGGTGGGGCCATTGGCGCCTTCGGCCACGATTTTGGCCTTGACCTTGTCGGCGTTTTTCTCGGTAAGCGCCTTCTCCAGGGCGGCGGGAACGAGGACGTCACATTCCAGCTCCAGCAGCTCCTCGTTGGTGATGGTATCTGTGCCCGGGTAGCCCACCACGGAACCGGTCTCCCGCTTGTATCGCAACACGTCGCGAGCATCGAAGCCCTTGGGGTTGTAGACGCCGCCCGTGGAGTCGCTGACGGCGATCACCTTGCAGCCTTTGCCCTGCAACAAGTAGGCGCTGACGCTCCCCACGTTGCCGTACCCTTGCACCGCTACCATGGCTCCCTCGATAGGAATGTCCAGATGCCGAAGGGCCTGGCGGGTGGTGAACATCACGCCCCGCCCCGTGGCCTCGAAACGGCCCAGGGAGCCGCCAATCTCCACTGGCTTACCAGTGACCACGGCCGGGGTGGAGTAGCCGCGATGCATGGAGTAGGTATCCATGATCCAGGCCATGGTCTGGGGGTTGGTGCCCACATCGGGGGCCGGGATATCGCCCTGGGGACTCATGAGGATGGCAATCTCCGTGGCATAGCGGCGGGTCAGGTTCTCTAGCTCGTTAAGCGACATTTTTTTGGGGTCACAGACCACGCCTCCTTTAGCCCCCCCGTAGGGGAGGCCCGCCACAGCGCACTTCCAGGTCATCCACATGGCCAGAGCCCGCACCTCGTCCAGGGTCACGTCGGGATGGTAGCGGATGCCGCCCTTGGTGGGACCCAACGCGGTGCTGTGGTGCACCCGGTAGCCAGTGAAGATTTTTACTGAGTCATCATCCATGTGCACCGGAAAGTTGACGGTCAGCTCTCGCTTAGGCTTGCGGAGCATGGCCTTGGCGCCAGCTTTCAGCTCTGGCAGATATGCAGCCGCCCGGTCAAACTGCTGTACGGCAATCTCGTAGGGATTCAGGTTCTGTTCAGTCATTCTCACTTCTCCTTTGAAGAATGTATTTGGGCCTCACTTGAGTTCGGTGGGAGGCCCAACCACCATTGTCGTCATTGAAAAACAACTCGATGGCATCACCTCCTTGTGATGGACGCACTTCACTGTTGGGGCACCGTTGCGCCGATTTCAGTGTAGCTTTTCTTTCAGCAACTTTGTGACCAATTGAGGGTTGGCCTTGCCGCGGGTGGCCTTCATCACCTGGCCGACGAGGAAGCGCAGTACCGGTTCTTTGCCCGCCAGGTACTCCGCCACCGGGCCGGGGTTTTCCGCTATGACTTGCTCGACGATGCGCGCGAGCTCCTCGACGTCGCTGATCTGAGCCAGGCCCTGCTCCTCGACGATCTGAGCGGCCGGACGGCCCGTCTCGAACATTTCGCCGAAAACGTCTTTGGCGATGTTGATGCTGATGGCGCCCTTCTCCACCAGGGCGAGCAGCTCAGCCAACGCATCGGGAGTGATCTTGACCGCCTCGATCCCTGCGTCTGTGGCCTTGAGCAGGCGGAAGAGCTCGCCGGTGATCCAGTTGGCCACGGTTTTGGCTCCCTTCTCTTTCCCCCCCAAGTTGGGGGGGAGAGCTCGGACGCAGGATTCGAAGTAATCGGCCACCGGCCTCTCCGCCGTCAGCACACCGGCGTCGTAGCGGGAGAGCCCGTACTGCTCCACGAAGCGGTCTCGCCTGGCGTCGGGCAGCTCCGGCAAACTGGCCCTGATTCCCTCTACCCATTCCCGGCTGAGGACGAGGGGCGGCAGGTCTGGCTCCGGGAAGTAGCGGTAGTCGTGGGCATATTCTTTGCTGCGCTGGACTACCGTCACCCCCCTGGCCTCGTTCCAACCCATCGTCACTTGCTCGATGCGTCCGCCTGTCTCCAGGGTTCTGGCCTGCCGTTCGATCTCATACTCCAGAGCCAGGTTCACGGAGTGGAAGCTGTTGAGGTTTTTGACCTCCACCTTAGTGCCAAGCTCACTCCTGCCCCTCGGTCGCAGGGAGATGTTGGCCTCGCAGCGCATGGCACCTTCTTCCATGTTGCCTGAGTTCACACCCAGGTATCTCAGAATGGTGCGCAACTTGGTTAGATACTGGCGGGCTTCCTCAGGAGTACGTATGTCGGGCCGGCTGACGATCTCCATGAGAGGCACGCCGGCGCGATTGAAGTCCACCAGGCTATGCCCGCCCAGGTGAAACAGCTTGGCCGTGTCCTCTTCCAGGTGCACCCGTTCGATCCTGACGCGCTTGCTTTCCCCGTCCACCTCGATTTCCAGCCAGCCGTCGCGCGAGAGCGGCAGGTCGTACTGGGAGATCTGATACCCTTTGGGCAGGTCGGGGTAGAAGTAGTTCTTGCGGTCGAACTTGGAGAACTCAGGGATCTGACAATTGAGGGCCAGGGCGGTCATAACGGTGTACTCCACGGCCTTTTGATTGATGACCGGCAACATCCCTGGCATCCCCAGGCAGACGGGACAGACGTGAGTATTGGGCTCTGCCGCTGCATAGTCCGCGCTGCAGCGGCAGAACATCTTGGATTCGGTTAGCAGTTGGGCGTGGACTTCCATGCCGATGACGGCTTCGTAATCCACGGTGCTCTCCTAT
>CAYNWI010000095.1:4604-8705 GCA_964400825.1 uncultured Anaerolineae bacterium
TCTTCACAGCCTCGACGAAGCCCAGGTTGGCCAGTTGCAGGGCGTAGGGCATGGTGGCGTTGGTCAGGGCATAGGTCGAGGTGCGCGGCACGGCGCCGGGCATGTTGGTGACACAGTAGTGGATCACACCCTCTTCGACGTAGATGGGGTCGGTGTGGGTGGTGGGGCGGGATGTCTCGATGCAGCCGCCCTGGTCAATGGCCACGTCAACGATCACGCTGCCCGGCCTCATGCTCCCCACCATCTCCCGCGTGACCACGTGAGGCGCCCTCGCGCCAGCGACGAGCACCGCCCCGATCACGACATCGGCGCGTTTGACAGCCTCGGTGACGTTGTGAGGGTTCGAGCTCAGGGTGACGAGATTGCCGTGAAATATCTCGCTCAGGTGGCGAAGCCTATCTATCCTGAGATCAATGGCGATGACGCTGGCTCCCATGCCGAGGGCCATCTCCACCGCGTTCTTCCCCACAGTGCCGACTCCGACGACAGCTACGGTGCAGGGAAGAACGCCAGGCACCCCGCTCAGCAGTTTGCCCCGTCCGCCGCTGGGCTTTTCCAGACAATGGGCAGCCACCTGTACTGCCATCCTGCCAGCCACTTCGCTCATAGGCTCTAGCAAGGGCAGCTCGCCGTTCGGCAACTCGACCGTCTCGTAAGCCACGGCTGTCACCTTCTTCTCCATCAGAAGCCTGGTCAAATCCCCTAATTTCGGGTTGGCGAGGTGAAGATAGGTAAACAGAAGTAGATCTTCACGGAAGAACTTGTATTCCGGCTCGATAGGCTCCTTGACCTTGAGCACCATCTGGACTCCCCAGGCATCGGCGGCGGTAGGCAGAATCTTCGCTCCTGCTCGCCTGTACTCCTCGTCGGAGAAGCCGCTCCCCTCGCCAGCCCCTTTCTCGACCAGGACCTTGTGTCCCGCCTTGACCAGCATGTCCACCCCGGCAGGCGTGGCGCCAACCCTGTTCTCGGCTGTCTTGATCTCCTTCGGTACTCCGATGATCATCGTTGACCCTCCCTAGATGTATTTTGATTGGAGCTGCTTGTTACGCTCCATACGTCCTCGGCTTCGTCGTACGCCAACTCGAAAAAGCCGCCTCTCTCCGTGCGCGCCAGGAAATGAGGCCCCTCCGGCGCTCGCCAGGCCCGTTCCACCGCCTGGACGACGTGGCGCTGGCCGTGCCAGACGAAGGCACGGGGCTCCTGGGCGTAGGTGCGGCCCGAATAACACTCGACAATTGGTTCCATGGTTTCGGTACGCCCCTTCGACGAGCTCAGGACACCGCTTCGGCTACTCAACCCAGGGAAGCTATAGCCCGAGTCCCTTGAGATACTCACGGAGCGGCGGGCCGATGCGGTCGTCTTTCAGGGCCAGGGCAATGAACGTCTGCAAGAGACGCAACGGATCGCCGGTGGTGTACCAGGTCCCCGTGATTGGCTGGGCTACGACCCGTTTTCGTTGGGCCAGGGTCAACATGGCATCAGCCATCCACAGCTCCCCTCCCTTGCCCGGCATCTGTTCCTCCAGGATTTTGATGATTTCATAGGGAACGACGAACCTCCCTATCTGAATGAGATTGGAGAGGACCTTCCCCGGATCGGGCTTCTCAATGAGGTCTTCGATTTCGGGAGCCTCTGTGCCCTCTTTCAGCTTGATGCAGCCGTAGAGGTGAGCTTCCTCCCAGGGTACCTCGTAGGAGGCCATGGCTGCGGCGGGCTGGTAGCGCTGATAGGCGTCCATCACCTGGCGCAGGCCGGGCGGGTCCGCATCAATCACGTCGTCGCCAAACATGTAGACAAACGTCTCGTCCTTGCCGATGAAGGGACTGGCCGCCAGCACCGGGCTGCCGTTGCCGTAGGGCAGATCGTCCCCCTGGCGGACGAAGGCGAAGTTAGCCAACCGCGAAATGCGCCTGACCTCTTCCAGATAGTCCAGCTTGCCTGTCGCCTCCAGAGTCCGCTCCAGTTCGGGCGCTGAATCGAAATGATCGGTGATGGCATGGCTGCCGCGCCGCGTCACCAAAATGACGTCGGTGATGCCTGAGCTCACGGCCTCTTCCACCACGTGCTGGAGGATGGGCCGATCCAGTAGCGGGAGCATCTCCTTGGGCACGGCTTTAGTGGCCGGCAGGAACCGTGTCCCCAGCCCGGCCGCGGCGATGATGGCTTTGGTGATTTTCATACTCGTTGTTCCCTCTTTTGGTGTGATCCTTTCACAGCTCATCATGAGCTTGACGAAACTGCTTATCGGTCAGACCAGCTATCTTCACCAGCTTGTGTAGCAATCTCCTGTCAACTTCTTGATGGTCAGGGATTGACAGATGCACGTAAATGTCCCCGTACTTCACCCCAGGCTTGGTCAGCACAAAATGCCCTTTGCTCTTGCCCCTGTATTGCCAGCCAAAATGCTCGAAGACCCTCACTGCCCTTCGGCCAGATATCACTGGCAGCTCTGAGATGCTCATACGGGCATCAACTCCACAGAGACAAGCTCCAGCCCCCTCTCCTCCGCGCCTTCTGGTGCCTGTGTTGCCGCTGGGACAGTGCTGGCCGCAATCATGTCTTCCATCATAACCTTAAGGCAAGCCTGGACAGCGTCTTTGATGTTGGCCAAAGCCTCCTCTTTTGTCTTGCCCTGAGTCATACAGCCTGGGATTTGTGGGCACTCCGCGATGATATAGCCGTCTGCCCCTTTTTCTAGAATGACCTTAAGCGTCATTGGATACTCCTCCCTCCGACACTGAATTTCTTAACCTCTTTCGCGTCTTTTGTCCCTTTCGCCATTTCGCATTCCAGCCTCTTCATCAGGACACAGGGAACGGTAGGCGTCCAGGAGATACTGCCACTCGAACCAATCGGCAGCATCGCCTAGTTCGCCGGCATTAAACTTGGCGACAAAATCCTCCGATGCCATTCCGTATCGGCGCTCAAGGGCAGTTAAGCGCTCCTTGTATCTGCTGAGCCCGAACCCAAGAGCTTTCATCTTCATTTTTAAACTTGACTTCACGATAGGGACGACTTCCCATTGAAGAGTTATCGTATCCATAGCGTCACCTCCAATCGGTCTGGGCTAGGCAATGCATCGCCTCTTCTCAGTCATAACCTTAAGGCAAGCTTGGACAGCTGGAACACGGAAACACGGAGAAGCGCGGAACACACGGAATCCCCTTCCGTGTCCTCCATACGCTTCCGTGCCTTCGCGATTCTGCCCCTGCAACAAAGCCCGCCATTCCTCGGCTGGCGCTACTTTCCAGGGCGGGCATGATATCGCGCTCATCCTCAGTTCACCGCTCATAACACGGGTTTCCTCTTGTGCCACCCCGTAGCCTGCTCGTAGGCATAGGCCAAGCGCAGGACCGCTTCCTCGGCGAAGGCGTCCCCCATGATCTGCAGGCCCACGGGCAGGCCGTCGGCGAAGCCGCAGGGGATGGAGATGCCGCAGATGCCGGCCAGGTTCAGAGAGAGGGTGAAGACGTCGGAGAGGTACATCTGCAACGGGTCGTCCACCTTCTCGCCGATTTTGAAGGCCACCGTGGGAGACGTAGGAGCTACCAGTACGTCGAATTTCCTGAAGGCTTCGTCGAAATCGCGCTTGATGAGGGTGCGCACTTTTTGGGCCTTGAGGTAGTAGGCATCGTAGTAGCCTGCCGAGAGGGCATAGGTGCCCAACATGATGCGTCTTTTGACCTCGGGCCCGAAGCCCTTCTGACGGGTCTGGCGGTAGGCATCCCACACATCTTCTACATGAGGATGAGCGTAGCCGTATTTCACGCCATCGTAGCGGGCCAGGTTGGCTGAAGCCTCGGCCGGTGCAATCAGGTAATAGGCGGGCAAGGAGTACTCGGTGTGAGGTAGCGAGACCTCGTCCACCTCTGCGCCCAGGTCGGCCATTGTGTTTATGGCTGCTCGCACCGCTGTTTCCACCGCAGGCTGCATACCCTCGACAAAGTACTCGCTGGGAACACCCACCCTCATTCCTCGAATGTCGGGGACGAGGGCCTGGGCATAATTGGGGGCGGGGACATCCACGGAGGTGGAATCGCAGGGGTCATAATGGGCCAGGGCCTGCAGCATGATGGCGCAATCGGTCACGTCCTTGCC
>CAYNWI010000096.1:0-8616 GCA_964400825.1 uncultured Anaerolineae bacterium
GACTTCCAGCACACCCTCGCCCTGGGCCTGAAAATGGTGCTGATGGCCATCATCCCAGCAACCATTGGCCTGTTCGTTCTGGCTGCCCCCATCGTGGCGCTCCTCTTTCAACATGGCAACTTCGACGCCCATGACACCGCCCAAACGGCCCTGGCCCTCCGCTACTATCTGCTGGGCCTGACCTTCGCCGCCATTGATCTGCCGCTGGTCTTTGCTTTCTACGCCCGAAAGGATACTTTGACTCCGGCCCTGGTGGGGGTGCTGGGGGTGGTGGTCTACTTGATAGTGGCTTTGTCTCTGATCCGCCCCCTGGGCATGATCGGGCTGATCCTGGCCAACTCCGCTCAGCTCACCATCCACGCTCTAACCATGCTCGTGCTTATCCAGCGGCGCCTGGGGGGCTTAGGCGGACACGGAATCATGGCCCTCGCTTTCAAAACGCTCTCTGCTTCGCTGGTGATGGGAGGAGTAACCTACCTGGCCCTCAGCGGACTACAAAGAGTGCTCGATGTCAACACCCTGATGGGCAAGCTCGTCATCGTCGGTGGGGCGGGCGGTGCGGGGTTGGCGACGTACCTGGGGATGATCGCCCTCCTGCAGGTGGAAGAGGCGAGGCTGGTCGGGGGTATGATCTGGCGAAAGGTGCGGCCTTCCAGTTGACCGTTGAGATTTGCTGTTCAGATCAAAGCGTAGTATAATAGGTGAGGAATAGAAATCCAGACGAGTTGGAGGTAAGGATATGGCTAAGAAATCGCGTCGCGCCAAGAGGAGTGCGAAGAAAAAGAGAAGCGTATCTGCAGTCAGACCGAAGCTGCCGGTATCCGCGCCAAGTCCAACTGTGGCGAAGGAACCCGAAGCCCTGGCAGGAGAGAAGGCAGCCGAGCTCGCCGAAGAGTACCGCTACGTGTACTCCGACTTGAAACGCATCGCTATCCTGGCCGGGACAATGTTTGCTGTGCTGATCATTCTGTCTTTTGTGATCAGGTAAAGAACACGAAGTGAAACTACATGACGGCGAGGGGCAAGCAGAATACAAAGCTGCTTGCCCCTCGCCGTTTGACGACGAATTTATGGATTTAACGAATGGGGGCGCTTCGGCACGGATTCGTTTAATCCCTGAAACTTGTCCTGAGCCCCGTCGAAGGATTCGCTGTCAAATTTTGTGGACTCATCCCCAACCGCTGGGAAAAGCCAGCCAGCAAGCGCTGGCAAGTTATTTCGATGCTCCAGTGGATGGGCACAAGCAGCCAGAGGTTGCGGATGAAGAGGAAGATGATGGTCGTGGCGAAGGCCATGCTCCATCTTGCGAGGGTGTTCGCTGACCGCCACGGCAAACTCAAATCTCTACGCCAGGCCGGGTTCATTGACCACTCCAGGGTGACGAGCAGGAAACCCAGGAAGATGCCTGCATACTGACTGTCGAGGAGGAGGATGGCGGCGCTGCGGTAGAAGGCCCAGTGAGTTTCCAGGTAGATGGCCTCCTGCAGGAGGATCCACCCGTTAGTAGAATCATCCCCCAAACCTGCCCCCCATCGCCCTCTTGCCGAGAGGGGCAAGGCAGCGATAGCACGGGCGTACCACCACCAGATCAAGGCCAACATCAAGAAAGTGCCCCCGCCCAGCGCCATCCCCAGGCCAATCCCCTTGACCCAATCGAGTTCCGCTAAGCCCATGAGCCGAGGCAGGGCAACCCCACGCAGCAGAGCAGCATAGGGGATGCCGATGTAGTACAGAAACCGGGCGACTCCCAGGGGCCAGTGGCGATAGGGCCAGCTCTTGAAGGTTTCGACCCACTGGCCGAGTCGGCCGGGCCTCGGCCGGCGGTAGTGCCAGGCGATATCAGCTCCCAGGGCATAGAGGCCGATGGAGAAGACCACCCACAGGGCCGATTCCACTTTGTAGTCTATCAAGCTAATCAGCGGCGACAGCGGAGCCATGGGCTCAGAGCCTTCCTTGCTGGTCAACAAGAAAAGCCACGGGAACGCTTCGACGATGGAGACACCCTCGGTGCAGCCGTGGCTACCTAACAAAAGTGGGCGAGAAGGGACTTGAACCCCTGACCTCACGGATGTGAACCGTGCGCTCTGACCAACTGAGCTACTCGCCCGTTACGCTGCTATTATACCATCCAATTTTGAAACGCGCAAATCAACTACTTGGGCATGGCCTTCAACTGCTCATACGCCAGGTGTACCCTGGTTTCGGGGTAGTCGGGATAGGTGATACACCACCAATATTGCTCGGCCTCCTCCGTCCAATCGGGGTCGGCGATGTAGATCAAGCTCATCAGGCCGATCCAGGGGGACCAGTGCTCTTTGGCGTACTGATAGGCCCGCACGAAATAGTCGGCCTTCTCCTGATCGGACACGGAATGCCAATGGTAGGGGGAATCGGGCCGAGGGTCGCTGGTCCAGCCAAATTCCAGGACAGCCACCTGCTTGTCGGCGTCTCCGTTTTCTACCATCACCTGGCGCAGGTCTTCCACGTGGCGGAAGCAATAGACGCGCTTCCGTTCCAGGGGACTGGGATCGCCAGGATTGCCCCAGACCGGATGCTCAGCCACCACCCCGGGATCTATTTCAGGGGGCGCTTTGTAGCCCGCACCGTGAGCTCCCAGGACGTCGAAGTAGGGCTTGGCTCCGGCAGCGTACATTCCCTTGAGGAATTCAATGTCGGGGACGGCCACGTCATCCCACCGGCTGGTCGGGGTCAGTCCCGCCGAGATGACCATGGCGTTGGGATCGGCCTCTTTGATACGCTGATAGCCGATCCTCAGCAGGGCGGTGTACTCTGCCGGGTTGGGCGGCCTCTCCCCCCACTCGCGGGATAGGTTGGGCTCGTTCCATATCTCGTAGGCGCGGATGCGGCCTTTGTAGCGGCTGGCCAAAGCGTAGACGAAGTCGCCGAAATCATTGTAATTGGCGGGAGGGCCGTTGCTGTACTCCCCGGCCCAATAGGGCTGGTGATCCAGGCGCACTACCAAGTCCAGTCCATGACTCTCCACCTGACTGACGATGCGATCGGTAAAGCTCCAGTCGAAGCAGCCTTTGCAGGCCCCCTCAATGTCCCGCCAGCCGAAGCCCTGCTTCACCCAACCGAAGCCTGCCTCTTTAATCAGCGTAAGGTCACGATCGGCCACCTCCGGCCGCCACCAGAGGAAGGCCTGCATGCCGTATTCCGGCGAGCTCATAGTCAAGGGTTTGGGGGGGCGAGGCGTAGGCGTGGCTGTGGGGCTTGGTGTATCTGGTGGCTGAGGTGTTGGCGCGGGTGTTGGTGGAGCCGGTGTATCTGTTGCAAATTGACTTGATGGCGTGGGAGTATCTGTTAAAAGTGGTGCGGGCAGGGTTGGTGTATCCGTCGGCGGTTGAGCGAGCGGTGTCGGCGTAACCTCCAGGGGTACGGCGGCTGCCTTGGGCGTAACCATCGGTTGAGCAGATGGAGTAGGGGTATCTCTTGCGACGGTCTTTTCTACTATCGCTGGTAAGATCGTGGCCCTGGCGATAGGAGTATAGGCAGGCGCAGTAGCAGGGGCTACCGCCGCCGGCACGGGATCATAGATAAGCAGAGCCCAGATGGAGAAAGCCCCCGCGCAGAGGCCCATCACCACCAATAGAATCGCCAACAGAAATTGGGTTGTATTGCTTCTTTTCCTTTTGGATTGCAAACCAGCCTCCCGGCTCAAAGCTCAAAGTTCAAAGTTCAAAATCCAAAGTTCCAATCTCCAGCCTCCAACCTACTTGGCCATATCGTGCAGGGCTGCATAGGCCGGCCGTCCGCTCCAGTCGCCGCGCACGATGCCGAATTTGGCTGTTTCGCTGTTAGCTCCAGCGATAGGCCAGAAGTTGAGGTTCCAGCAGAACATCGGCCCTACCCAGCCCCAGTTCTTGCCCATCTGGTAGGCTCTGACCAGGAATTGGGCTTGCTCGGCCTCGGTGTTGTCGGCCGCGTAGTCGTAGCCTGGGTTCGGCCCCACGCCCATCCCATCCGTGCTGGCCCAGCCGAACTCGGTAGGCCACAGCCTCTTGCTGCTGTCGCCGTACACGACCATGACGTTGCGGGCTCCCTCCATGGTGCCTCGGAAGACCCAGCTATGGTGGTGATTGCCAGTGGGACCCTGGAACGCGGCGCTGGGATCGCTCCAGGTCTGCCAATCGGCATCGGGCGGCACGTTGTAGCCGCTAGGATGCACTCCTACCGCATCGCAGTAGTTCTTCAGCCCGGCCTGGTACATCTGCTCCAGGTAACGGAGGTCATCAATGGCCTTGCCGGGATTATCTCCACAGGGAGTCAGCGCGCCGCTGACCACAATGGCACCAGGGTCTTTGGCTTTGATGGCTTGGTAGGCGGCGGCCAAGAGTTGCACGTAGCGGCCAGCGTCCAGGGTCTCGTTGCCCCACTCGTAGTGAAGGTTCTGCTCGTTCCAGATTTCGTAGGCCTGCACCCTTCCCTTGTAACGCTCAGCCATTGCGCCCAGGAAATCCGCAAAGTCTTGGGGGTTAGCCGGCGGCCCCTCGACGCTGAGATCGGTATTCCCCGGCCTGGCCCACTTCGGCGCCTTGACCACGCTGAAAAGAAGCTTGATACCGGCCGCCTGGCAGCTTTCCACCAGCCGGTCCATTTCACCCCATTGGTATTGGCCTTTGGACGGCTCGAAATTCTTCCACTCAATCTGCTGCTTGAGCCAGCGGAAGCCCAGGTCCTTGACGGCGTTGATGATAGGCCCGTGATCCTGGTTAATGGAATGTGCCTGGATGCCGTAGTCGAAGCCGAGACCCGTAAGTGCCGGAGCTTTTGGTTTAGGCGTCGCCGTTGGCTGGGGCACAGGCGTAGGCGTCGCTGTTGGTAGCGGAGTGGCGGTAGGCATGGGCGTGGGGGTGGGAGTTGATGTAGGGGTTGGCGTAGGGGTGGGAGTTGGCGTCGGCGTCGGCGTAGGTGTCGGGGTGGGGGTGGGGGTGGGTTCGAGCACCTGCAGGCCAACGTCACCGCGACGGCTGACCGTCCGCCCCCCATCGGTGGAGATGGCCGCAGCGAAGGTGTAGTCGCCCGGCTCTCCAGCCGTCCATACGTAGCGGGGATCGTCCAGCGGCTTCATGATCTGGGATAGTTGGCCCGCTGCGTCTTGCACCGTCCAGATCAGCGTGAACTGACTTACCACCGAAGGCGGTGTAAGTTCCTGGAACTGACGCACGACTTCCCAAACCATCTCGTCGTTCCCCCGATCGAGCAGATTGGCCACCGTTACGCCCCGCAGGTTGTACTGGGCTATAAGCTCCAGCTTGTGAGCGACGCACTCCGCATTGCCCAGCCAAACTGTGTGTTGAGCACCCTTCTCGTCGGTGTAGTTGAACCAGCAAGTCTGGGTGGCCTCATCGAAGTTGAGGCCGCCCGACTCCCCCAAAGCGGCCAAGGACAGGATCACCTGTTCGCCGGGATCAATGGTGGGATCCTCGGCCTCGACCGCGATCTGGACGAGGGGGGCCAGGGTTTCGATATAAGGTGCCATGGTGATAGTATCGCCAACCTTTTCCAGGCTGTAGGTGGAGATGACCGGCTGGATCTGGTAACGATTCACCTCACCCACCGCCCAATTCAGCATAGATTCCACCCACCCTCCAGGAGCGTAGGCCTCAGGATCGGCAGGAACTGGGATCTGGAGGGCATCCACAGCCTGTCCCAGGGCGCGCCAGTCGTAGGCGCCTGTGTCCCAACCGCCGCGCCCCCCCTCTTTCCCCCCCAAAGTTGGGGGGGATGAAGGGAGGGCAGAGGGGGGAGCGACCCTCAGGGTTAGCGATTTCCCGTTCTCGTGCAGCCTCTCGGCCAGCTCGGCGATGAACAGGCTGAACTCATCTTTCAGCTCGACGTTGATTCCTCGGTAGTCCAGGTCAATGCCCTCACAATCGCTGCCAGCCGCCAGCCAGGCAATAGTCACCAGATGTTTGTACCGCAGTTCGGCGTTGGCGAGCATGTTGTTAACCAGGTCGTCCCTGGTGCCACCTTCCTCGCTCCAATTGCGCAGGGTGGGCAAGATGGCAGGCGAGGCCATCTCACCCAAACTGCACAGGGATTCGATGTCGCCGCTGATTCTGCCCTCATCGCTCAGGTAGAGACCCTGGGGATTGAGTCCTGTCAGGACTTCCTCCCCTTCGGGCGGCACGGTATCTTCGCTGGACAACTCAGTCGAAACAACAGGTGAGGCGGGCCTGGTCTGCATTACCGCCACTGAGGAAGGTACAGAGGACAATCGGGCCAGGATCACATCGTCATCGGCGATGACGTGGCCGGGAAGCCACTGCCAATCCTCGCCCGTCCAGGTGTAGAGGTCGAGGGTGTTGTGTGGCTCGGCGTCGTTGGGAATGGGCACGGTGAGCACCGCCTCCGTGGGCATCTGCCCTCGCCAGGCGATCTGGTAGAAGGGGCTTTTCACGTCCAGGTTGTCGGGGATGGCTTCGGCTGCTGTCACCAGTTCCTTCCCGGCCGAACCCTGCAGAAAGTCGAGGCGGGGCACCAAAGTGAGCTTGACCTTGACCGAGCCTGACAGCGCGGCGGGAGGGATCTCCAGCCGGGTGCCGTCCGGATCCTCCACTGACCAGTTCTCTTGATTGATGGTGGTGTAGCCGACCTCAAAGAGGCGATCCTTGAGCGAGATGGGCGGAAGAAGCAAGGCCGCCAGAATCAACAAAGGGATCAGCACGAAGTTGATACCTCGACTGATCCACTTTCCTCTTGTCACCGCTGAGATGGTATCTGACAATGAGCCAGGTGTATCTTTCATTGAGATTCTCTCTCCTCATTCACAAGATGTGAGACCGAGGTCTCCCAGCACGCCGGCTATTTTATCACAAGAGAAGCCTTTTGGCAAATAGTAGCCCACGAGACTGCGTTTGCACAAAATAGAGTCTCCCTGTATAATAGCTCCGCATCATCCGATCAGATCATCCATGATCTCATAGCAAGGAGGACACTTGAACCACAAACGACTAGGGTTGGTCAGCGTCATCATTTTGGGCTTGCTGGTGAGCTGTGGGCCAAAAGAGACTCCCCTCAGCGAGGGGATAACGTCCCAACCGACCAACACGGCTACGCAGGAGGTGGCCCCGCCTCCGGCGACTGCGACAGTGGCCGCACCTTCGCCAACGCCGACCAGTGAACGACCGCTGGCGGCCCTGGTGAACGGGCAGCCCATCCTTCTGGCTGACTATCAGCAAGAGATAGCCAGGTTCGAGGCGGCGATGGTGGGACAGGGCTTCGACCTGAAGAGCGAAGACGGCCAGGCCATGTTGGCCCAGATGCGCCGCCAGGTTCTGGACTCGATGATCGAACAGGTGCTCATCAGCCAGACCGCCACCCAGGAAGGCATGGCCGTCTCCGAAGAAGAGCTGGAAGCGGTGATCCAACAGAGCATCGAGGAGGGGGGAGGCCAGGCGAGCTTCGAGGAATGGCTGCAAACCAGCGACCTGACCTACGAGGATTTCAAAGAGGAGATCCGCTTCCAATTGCTGGCTCAGGCCATCTTCGAGCGGCTCGCGGCCTCCGTCCCGACCACGGCGGAGCAGGTGCACGCTCGTCACATCCTGGTGCAGACGGAAGAGGAAGCCCAGGCCATCTTAGCTCAACTGCAAGCGGGCGGGGACTTCGTGGCCCTGGCCAGGGAGCGATCTCAGGACGAGAACACTAAAGAAACAGGAGGCGATCTGGGCTTCTTCCCCCGGGGGCAGTTGATCTCGCCTGAACTTGAAGAGGCTGCCTTTGCTCTCCAGCCCGGCCAGATCAGCGAAGTAGTGCAGAGCCAGTTCGGCTATCACATCGTCCAGGTCCTGGAAAAAGTCACCGATCGTCCTCTCCCGCTGGAAGTGCTGAACTCTTTGAAGGAACAGGCTTTCGCCGCTTGGATGCGGGAGCAGTGGGATAAAGCTACCGTCGAGCGGTTCATTGATTAGATATTAGCTGGACAATGTTGCTGTGTCATTGCGAGCGGAGCGAAGCAATCTCCAAGCACGCTAGGGGATTGCTTCGGCGCAAACAGCGCGCCTCGCAATGACACTTGGGAGGAGACATGCCTAAGATCGCTATCACCGGTAAGGGAGGAGTCGGTAAGACTACTCTAACCAGCTTGCTGGCCTACATCTACGCTGGGCGGGGACAGAAGGTGCTGGCCATAGACGCCGATCCCAACGCCAACCTGGCCTCGGCCCTGGGATTCCCCGCGGAAGTGACCGCTCAAATCGTCCCTATCGCCGAAATGGAGAAGCTCATCTACGAGCGAACTGGGGCCAAGCCAGGGGAGTTCGGCGGCTTCTTCAGGCTGAACCCCCGCGTGGACGACATCCCCGACCGCTTCTCGGCGGAATGGCGCGGCGTGAGGCTGCTGGTGATGGGCACCATCAAGGGGGGGGGCACCGGCTGCGTCTGCCCTGAGAGCGCGCTCCTCAAGCACCTGGTGCGCCATCTGCTTTTGCAGCGCTCCGAATTAATCATCCTCGACATGGAGGCCGGCATCGAGCACCTGGGGCGGGGCACGGCTGGGGCCGTTGATGCCATGATCGCCGTCGTCGAGCCAGGCCAGCGCAGCCTGCAGACAGCTCGAACCATCTCTCGCCTGGCCGCTGACATCGGCAT
>CAYNWI010000097.1:0-8593 GCA_964400825.1 uncultured Anaerolineae bacterium
CTTGAGCTGATCCACCAGGTCGCTGACATCCCGCTCCGAGCGGCGGGCCGGGCCGAGCGGGTCAGCGATCTCCTCATCACCCAGCAGCACGCGGAAGGTGTTCAGTACGGCGTAGGAAAGCACCTCGAGCTGGTAGCCTCCCTCCAGGGTGAAGACGAGCCGGCCCTGGCAGAGCTGGTCGGCCATCGCTTTCAGCGTTCGCGTCAGATCAGCGTAGCCCGTTATCGAAAGCTGCATAGCGGCCAGGGGGTCGGCCCAGTGGGCGTCGTAGCCGGCCGAAACCAAAATGAGCTGGGGACGGTAACGCTCGGCCAAAGGATAGAGGAACTCGTCAAAGATGCACCCGTAGCCCTCGTCGCCGACGCCTCCCGGCAGAGGAACGTTGGCTGTGTAGCCCTCCCCCTCCCCCTGTCCGATCTCGCGCCAGTGCCCCGTGCCGGGATAGTAGGGGTACTGATGAGTAGAGAAGTAGAGGACGCAGGACTCGTCGTAGAACGCATCCTGGGTGCCGTTGCCGTGGTGGACGTCGAAATCAACGATGAGCACTCGTTCCAGCCCTTTTTCCTGCAGGGCGTAGCGAGCGGCCACGGCCACGTTGTTGAAGATGCAAAAGCCCATGCCTTGTGACTCCACAGCATGGTGGCCCGGCGGCCTCACCAGGGCGAAGGCGGCGTCCACTTTGCCATCCAGCACCGCTTCCACCGCGTTGACCAGCCCCCCGGCGGCCATCAGCGCCGCTTCGTAGGAACGGGGGCTCAGGTAGGTGTCGAGGTCTAAATGGTCGCCGCCTCCCTCGGCCATCTGCCGCACGGTGTCAATGTAGCGCCGGCTGTGGTTCCTGACCAGACGCTCCAACGAAACAGGCGTGGCCTCCACAGCCACCAACCTCTCCAGCATGCCCTGTTCCTCCAGAAGCTCCATGATCCGCGAGAGTCGCTCCTTGCTCTCCGGATGGCCCGGCAGGTTGTGCTCCAGATAGACGGGATCATAAACGTAAGCTGTGTTCAAGTTATCTGCCTCCCTCCGTTTGCACGACATTATATCACGTTACAACCAAAAAGGGAAGGGCCGCTCTCTGGCGACCCTCCCCTTTATTTCATTGTCAATACGTCGTCAATACGTTCCCCTCATGGATACACCTTCAAAACAAGAGGCAAGTAGACCTGCTGGCAAGGCCCGGCGACATTCCAGGTGACACAGAGACGCCAGGCTGTCCCGTGAGGATTACAATCGTCGTCATCCTCCCTGGGACACACGTAGTCGTTGCTGTTCTGGATGGCCAGGAGGTAAGTTCCACCGTACAACCCGACATGGGCGGGGAAAAGCTCAACCGAGCCGATATACCCTTGCTTATCATACATGACAGAGGTGCCCTGCCACCACCACTCTGTCTTGTTGTCGCTCCACATCTCCAAGGAAGCTCCTGCCACCTGCATACAGGATCGAGGAGGCGAGAGCGTCAAAGTACGCCGATACAGGTAAGTCGTCCCGTTCAGACCTTCTCGGTAGCCATCAGCTCGCAGACCGATGGGCATGGAGTCGGGGGGCAAGGGCGACCAAGTGGAAAGGGTCCAGTAATTCCACCAAACCTCAACGCCAGGTTGCCAGGAGCTATCGGGCACGAACGTCGGTTGATTCCACCCCCAGGGGGCTGGCGGAGAGGCGATGCGAATAAGCGGGGAATTGGCCGCTGATATCGTCGTGTACCCTGAGAAGAGTGAGGCGTCAATACGGTAAATGCTATCCCCAGGGGAGGAGTAATAGCACACTGCCACCGGCGTTGGTATAGGCGTGGACGTTGGGGTCGGCGTCGAGGTGGGCGTGGGTGTGTTGGTCGGCGTCGCGGTGGGCGTGGGCGTATTGGTCGGCGTCAAGGTGGGAGTGGGCGTGTTGGTCGGCGTCGAAGTGAACGTAGGGGTGTTGGTCGGCGTCGGGGTGAACGTGGGTGTGTTGGTCGGCGTCGGGGTGAACGTAGGGGTGTTGGTCGGCGTCGAAGTGGGCGTGAGGGTATCAGTCGGCGTGGGCGTGGGCGTGTCAGTCGGCGTAGACGTAGGTGTTGAGGTTGGCGTGGGAGTGGGGGTATTGGTTGGCGTATTGGTTGGCGTCGAGGTGAACGTGGGCGTACTGGTCGGCGTCGCCGTGGGCGTGGGCGTGTTAGTCGAGGTGGGGGTGTTGGTCGGCGTGGATGTGTTCGTAGGTGTCGGCGTTGGGGTGATCTCCCGGTGGTTTTTGTAGATGTCGTCGCTGTCCTGCGGGTCGTACCAGAACTTGACCCGGAGAGTGTCTGTGATGTCAGCGGTAAAGAAGGGGGCGAGACCGGGAAGCGAGGTGTTGGGGCTGGGGACGTCCGCGTGCCAACCACTGAGCTCGTCTTGGTCAAAGTAGCCATCAGCGGGATCGCAGCCGTAGTAGTGCACCCAGCTCTGGTCCGACCGCCAGTCGCTGGTCAGCAGGTACAGTTGGCCCGGCGGCAGCTCCAGGTCGGTGTACTGGTCGGGCAGGGTGTGGAACTGCTCCGTGCTCCAGATCTCCTCCCCCTCGTGTTCCCAGTATTTCTCCTTCAGCTCCCCGAAGAACTGCTGGTCTGTGTCCTCATCCACGATGCGGATCAGGAGAGGATCAACGTTGCCTTCTACGTCCCCCGCGCAGCCGTCCACATAGAAACCCGAATCAGCGAACTGCCCCTCTGGAAGCGCCTGGATGTCCTCCACCCGCGTGTGGTGGAAGTTGAAAGGCGGCATGACCGAGATGGTGTCGCACACCCCATAGCCCTCCAGTTTTTGAGAATCCTGGGTGTTGATGAAGTTGATCTTCGACACCGGCGTCCTGATGGTAATGTACTTGAACTCGAAGGCCTCGTCACCAGGGTTGATCATATCAGCCACGACGGTCTTGATGGCCACCACATTGTACTCGTGACCGTCCACGAAGAACCGCTTGAGCCACCAGGGATCGCCTGGCACCAGATCGTGCCCCCCCGCGCCGTCGTCTATGGCCGAGTGGGCTGCTCCCAGGGCGCGGCCAATGGTCACCACCGCCGTCTCTTGGATCGTGTTCGTGGCCTTTAGATAAACGAACCAGGGGCCCCACGGCCCGCCCGGCCAGCCCAGGGTATTCTGACCCTGGATGCACGTCCTGATGGAGTTCTTGTGCACCAGGGCCATCTCTCTCAGGGCAAGGCTCTCTGCCCCTTCATAGTCCGGATGCAGCGAGTAGGGCGATGGGTGCAGCCCCCCGCCCGTGTACCAGATCTCGAAATCAGCACCGCTGGCCGTCACATTGGTCAGAGTGACCATGTGATCCAGGAACATGGCACTTTCGTAACGACTCAGCGTGACGTTCTCCACCGTAAAGACCACCAACTCGTCCCCGCTCAACTCCACTCCGTCTATGTCAAGTTGATCAATGTCGCCATTGCCATCGAAGTCCACTCCTATGCCCAGGGTCTCCGAGATGGTCTCCTCGCTGTGGATGGTGACGATGTCGTGGCTGTCATCGAAGTTCGCATCGAAGGTGGTCAGGCCATAGCCGAAACTGGGCGGACTGATGGGAGGCAGGGGCAGTTCGTCGGCTGTCGTGCCGATGGGGAAGGCCAGACGGCTTGTTTTCGGCTGCCCATGGCTGGGCCGGTCCAGGGTGTCCAGGAACATGTAGGTGAACTCCTGCATCACCGCCGGGAAAGTGTAGACCTCAGTGTAGGTAATCGGGGTCCCCGCCAGCACCTTGTCCACATACTCCGGCTCGTACCACATCCTGGAGAAAACCTTTTCTCTGGCGTCGTGCTCCTCGATGGTGACCTGGCGATAGAGATCGTACAGGTCATCGTGAGGCTGGTTCATCTCATTCATGTAAGCGGGGTTGAAGGTCAGCGAGTCCTTGCGCGGCGCCTCGGGGAGCTGGGGATTGAAGGGAGCCCAGGGATCGGTGTAGGGTGGGATTTCCACCGGATAGTCAGCGTTTCCCATGTCCACTACTGCCGTACTCGTACTCCCAGCGCCTGGGTAGAAATCGAACAGCGAGACCGCCGTAGCGGGACGCTCCATGCTGAAAATCCTCAGCCCTTCCTCGTTCTTGTATGTCTTGTCCCCCCTAGCCGGATCGAACCAGAGTTTGACCCTGGGCCTCCACCCCGCCGGCATGGTGTTCACCGTCGCGGTGTAGGTCATCGGACGGGGCACATCCTGCAACCATTGCACGTATTCGGCCTGCGGCGCAGTGAAGGCGCTGGTCAGCAGGTACAGGTCTGGGGTGTCTACGCTGGTGATATCCTCGCGGATGTCCGGCAGCACGAACTCGGTGTACTGCCAGGGCAAGGTCCACCACTGCTCCACGTACCAGAACTCCGTCTCGCCCGTAGTCTCGCCGTACTTCTCCTTCAGATCGCCCAAGAGTTGCGGGTTACTATCCTCCTCGAGGTAGCTGAAGTACATCTCCTTCTCATCATCGTAGGGACTGTAGGGGCCATGGCCCACGTAGGGAACGGGGCCATTCTTCTGCAGGATGGGCGGCACCGGCCCTACCAGCTTGCCGAGGTAATCCACCGTGTCCTCACTTACGTCGAAGTCAGTGATAGCCTGGACGTCCTCGATGATGTAGTGCTCGTAGTTGTAGGGCGGCATCACCGACAGCCAATCCTCGATGCCATAGTCCTGCAGGTTCACCGAGTGCTGCTCGATAAGCACCGGCACCTTGGGGATGGGGGTTCTGATGGTGATGAACTTGAAATCGGTAGTGTCTGCCTCAGGGGATGTGTCAATCACACCATCGTCGTCGTCATCCAGATCGCAATCGTAGTCATAGATTGGCCCTGATCCATCTGTCTTGATGGCCACCGCATTATACTGGTGGCCGTCAACGTAGAACCGCTTCAGGAACCAGGGATCCCCAGGCCGCCTGTCGGTCAAGCCGGGCAGGTGCTCCATCCCGCTGTAAGTAGCGCCCAGGGCGCGGCCCAGCATGAGCAAGGCCGTGTCCTCAGTCGCGTCAACGCTGCTGAGATAGACGAAGAAGGGGCCCGTGGGGAAGTCGCACATGTTGGTTCCCGGCCCGCCGTTGGTCACCGCCTCGATGAGCTGCGGTGGTCCTGCACTGCCGGCCAAGGCCATGTCCCCTATGCCCAGGGCCACCAAACCCAGGGATTTGGGTACCAGGTCTCCGGCGTAAAAGATCTCGATAGCGACACCATCATCGAACACAGAGTCCAACCTGACCAGATGGTCCAGGAATTGGATATAGTTCAATGTTGGCGTCACCGGCACGGACATGCTGTCTAGTCGGAATACCGCCAGTTCGTCCCCGCTCAGTTGTACCCCGTCCGTGTCCAACGGGTCTATCAAGCCATCCCCGTCGAAGTCCGCGGCGATGTCGGTCTTGTTGAAGAGGGTGAGCTCGCTTTCCACGTGCACAATGTCCGGGGTTCCATCGAAGTTGGCGTCCAGGCTGGTCAAGCCGTAGCCATAGGAGTCAAAAAGGTCTTCGTACCTCATGCCCACCGGGAAGACAAAGCTGGTATAACCAACCTCCCCTGCGATTGGTTCCGGCTCGTCCGCCAGGAGCCTGGGCTCCATGAGCAAGTAGGTAAACTCCTGCATTATCGCTGGATACCACTCGTCAACGCCAGTGGGCTCCCTGGTGATCGGATCCCGATCTAATTCACCGTCGGCGTCCAGGTCCTTGTCCCAGTGCTGCGGCTCATACCACATGCGGACCCACACCTTCTCTGATGCATCCAGGTCCGAGGAGCGCATGATCCTCCCGTAGAGTCCTTTGTCCTGATTCTCGTCCAGAGTTTCCCCGGCGTACATCCAGAGGGGATTCCAGGTGACGGAGTCCTTCCTCGGAGCCTGGGACAGTTGAGGATTGAACACAGACAGTGGCTCCGTATACGGCGGGTCTTCGGGTCGGATACCGGTTTCGGGATCGGTGACAGAGCCATCACCAGGCCCCTCGCTGCCTCGGCCATAGACCCTGAGAGTGTTGTAGGTGACGGGGTACGGAGCCACCCAGGAGTGGTCCTGCGCCCTGGTAAATACTACCGCCACCATCACCAAAAGCAGGAAAACCAAAACTACCTGTACGACCGGCCTTCTCACAAAGATTGCTTTACGCATGGCTCCCCCTTTCACCGGGTGCAACGCACCAATGACATTGATTTGTCTCTGCTCTCTATTATACCACGCTACAAACAAAAAGGGAAGGGTCACTTCGCTGGCGACCCTTCCCTTCTTCTTGAGACATTGTTGGCTCTCAAGCTCAATCAAGGCCATTTAGCGCCCGGCCTGAAAGCCGATCAGTAGCATACCTGCACCGACACATCATCCAGGTACATGGCCGTCTTGAGACAACCCACGCCGTCATTGTAGACATTGAAGTAGAGTATGATAGTCTGCCCCTTGTAGGCCGTCAGGTCGAAAGTGTGGTGCGTCCAGGTCTGGCTGTTGGAACAGATCTTTCCCATCGGACGGGCTATGAAGCCCCAAGACTGGGTCCAGATGACCACCTCTTGCCAATCGTATGGGAAGGCATCCTGGCAGATGGGGTAATACCAGAACGACAGAGTCGCGCTGGCCGCGCTGGCGGGAATAGTCACCACCTGATAGGTGGAGGAATAACTTTGGGCATCACCCTGGTAGGTGATCCCTAGTCGCATGGCCCATGAGCCCGACCGCACCACCGCCGTGGAGTAGCCCGCGGGGCGCGGGGTGTTCCCAATTTCCCAGCACCCTGTCGTTTCAAAGCCGCCCTGGCAAATCTTCTCCTCGCAAGGCGGAGGCGTGGGGGGCTTGGGTGTTTTCGTCGGAGTGGGTGTGTTAGTCGGCGTTGGAGTCGGGGTAGGCGGCGGATAGAGCTTGGTGACCATAGGCAAGTACACTTCATAGGAAGTAGGAGTCTCGGTCGGCGTTGGCGTTATCGTAGGTGTAGAAGTCGGTGTGGGAGTAAGAGTATTCGTCGGCGTGGAGGTGGGTGTATAGGTAGACGTGGGTGTGGGCGTATCCGTGGGCGTGGGCGTGTTGGTCGGGGTGGACGTATTGGTCGGCGTGGAGGTGATGGTGGGCGTGTTGGTCGGCGTGGACGTGGGCGTATTGGTCGGCGTGTTGGTTGGTGTGGGCGTGTTGGTGGGCGTCGAGGTGGGCGTGGGCGTATTGGTCGGTGTGTTGGTCGGCGTAGGCGTGTTGGTCGGCGTGGGAGTGTTGGTCGGCGTCGAGGTGGAGGTAGGCGTCGGTATAGGCTCGGTACTCCAGATGTTTACGTAGATGTCCTGGGTTTCCTCCGGGTCGTACCAGAACTTGACCCTGAGGGTTTCTGTCACACTGGCGATGAAGAAGTCTTGAAGGTCGGGAAGTAAGGTGTCAGTGTTAGAGCCTGGGATAGCAGGGTGCAAGCCGCTGAGTTCATCTTGGGTATCATTGATCGGGTCGCAACCGTAGTAGTGCACCCAGCTCTGGTCCGACTCCCAGTCGCTGGTCAGCAGGTACAGTTGACCGGCCGGCAGCTCCAGGTCGGTGTACTGATCGGGCAGGGTGTGGAACTGCTCCGTGCTCCAGAACTCCTCCCCGGTCTCTTCATCTTCCCAGTATTTCTCCTTCAGCTCCCCGAAGAACTGCGGTTCCCTATCCTCATCCACGATGCGGATCTGGAGGGGATCAACGTTGCCTTCCACGTCTCCCATGCAGTCGCCCTCGTAATAGGAATCATCAGCGAACTGCCCTTCCAGGAGCTCCTGGATGTCCTCCCGCCGCGTGTGGTTGAAGTTGAAAGGCGGCATGACGGAGATGATGCTGGTATCTTCGCCGCGGACCATGCCCAGGTAATATCCCTCCAGCTTCTGAGAATCCTCGTTGTTGACGAAGTTTACCTTGGGCACCGGCGTCCTGATGGTAATGTACTTGAACTCGAATTTCTCGTCACCTGGATTCACGATATCGGCCAGAACGGTCTTGATGGCTACCACGTTGTACTCGTGGCCATCCACGAAGAACCGCTTGAGCCACCAGGGATCATCCTTCTCCAGGTCATGCCCCCCCGCGCCGTTGTCTATAGCCGAGTAAGTGGCTCCTAAGGCACGACCTATGGTCACCACTGCTGTCTCCTGGGCTGTGTTAGTGGTCTTCAGATAGACAAACCAGGGGCCCCACGGTCCACCCGGCCAGTCGAGGGTGTTCTGACCCTGGCTGCGCTTCTTGATGTTGCCCTTGTAGACCAGAGCCATTTCTTTCAGGCCGAGGCTCTGCATCCCTTTATAGTCTGGGTGCAACGAGTAAGACGGCGTATGCAATCCCCCGCCCGTGTACCAGATCTTGAAGTCCGCACCGCTGGCGGTCACGTTGTCCAGGGTGATCATGTGATCTAAGAACATCGCGCTCTCGTGCCGACTCAGGACGATGTTTTCCACCGTTAAGACCACCAACTCGTCCCCAGTCAGCTCCACTCCGTCTGTGTCAAGCTGGTCAATGACGTTATTCCCATCGAAGTCCACCCCTATGCCCAGAGTCTCCGAGATGGTCTCCTCGCTGTGGATGGTGACGATGTCGTGGCTGTCATCGAAGTTCGCATCGAAGGTGGTCAGGCCATAGCCAAAACTGGCCGAGATGGG
>CAYNWI010000098.1:0-8563 GCA_964400825.1 uncultured Anaerolineae bacterium
GACCAGGGAGAGCAGGCCCGACAAGCTCAGTTCGTTCACGCCCAATCCTTTCCAAACGCGGGCTTGCGCAGTTGTTGGCTGCAACAGGCTTCTTGTTTGACAACACCACACCCTGAACGGTGTGGCCTGGACGAAGCTACAGTGTTCAGGCTGTAGGATTGCTCTTGAACTAAGTCTTCCGATCGCCCCGTTTCCGCTCGTACATCGCTCTATCCGCCTGGGCCAGCAGGTCATCAATGGAACAGGGGCGTTCGGGGTCGTAGCGCGCCAGGCCCATACTTAATGACAGCTTGTAGCGGCGGCCTTTCCTGGCGTTGCGGGCCGCCAGGTTCTCCTGCAAACGAGCGGTGAGAATCTCGGCGGGGGACCCATTGGTTTCTATCGCCAGCATCACAAATTCATCCCCACCTATGCGAGCGATGATGTCCGACTCGCGGAAGGTCTCTCTGAGGACATCGGCGGTCTCGATCAAGGCCCGGTCTCCTTCGGGGTGGCCCAGGGTATCGTTGATCTGCTTCAGGCCGTCAAAGTCAGCAAACAGCAGCACCATTCTCCTCTTCACCCGGTCAGCCGTCTTCAACTGCTGCTCGGCCAGGGTGAAGAATCCGCGCCGGTTGTACAGGCCGGTGAGTTCGTCAATCAGGGCCAGGGCACGCAGCGTTTCCTCCATCCGCACCCGCGCGGTGATGTCGGTGTAGACAGCGACTACTCCGATTAACTCGTCCCCCACCAGGATGGGGGACCCGGCCACGATGACGTCCACCGGAGAGCCATCCTTCCGATAACGAACGGCCTCTGTGGGAGGCAACTCCTTCCCACCCAGGACTGCCTGTGTAAAACCGGCCGCCTCCTCGAACACATCAGGGTTGGTAACCAGATCGTCGAGGTTTTGGCCGATCGCCTCTTCCTGTGAGTATCCGAACAGCCTTTCTGCGCCCGCGTTCCATTCCGCGATCCGATGGCGGGCATCCAGGGTAACGATGGCATCGGGGGCGTCTCTCAAAACCCCTTCGAGATACACCTGTCGCTCTTCGATTTCGCGCTCCCTGCGCACCTGCTCGCGGATGTCGGTGAAGGCTGAGAGGACGCCGACGAATCTGCCCTCTTCGAGCAAGGGCTGGGCGCTGACGATGGCCGGGATCACCTGTCTCTCCTTGCTCAGCAAGGCCGTCTCGTAACGGCTCTCGATTCCCTGGGGCCGCTTCGTTAGCTCCCGCTGCACTTTCTCCACCTGCCTCTCAGGCACGATGGCCGTCCAGTGCTGGCCGATCAACTCCTCGTGGGTGTACCCCAACAGCTCCTCCGCCGCAGGGTTGGCGAAGATGAGGATGCCGTGAGCATTCTCGATCAGAATGGCCTCGGCCACCCCTTGCACGACGCTCTCGTTGAACGCCTTCAAGTGTTCCGTATCTTCGAAGAGCCGGGCGTTCTGGATGACCGCCGCCAGGTGACCAGCCAGGATGGAGAGGAGGCGCAGGTCATTCTCGCTGAAGGCGGCCGATTGGCGGCTCTCCAGGTTCAGCGCGCCGATAATCTGCTCGCCAACGCGCAGCGGCACGCACAGCTCGGAGCGGGTATCGGGATCGCAGGCGCGGTAGCGTTCGTCCCCGCGCACATCGGCCAGGAGGACCGGCTGCCCGGTCTGCACTACCCAGCCGGGGATGCCTACGCCGGTGGTGCGGCGCACCAGTTTCGGCCGAAAGCCGGTGTGGGCGTGGATGACCAGCTCGTTCGTCTCCGGCTCCACCAGCAGGATGGCGATGTCGTCTGGCCGTAGGGCCTCCTGCAGCGCGGCCATGATGCGGTTGAGGATCTCGTCCAGGTGGACCGATGTCATCGCCGTGGTAGCCACCTCGTAAAGGGTGCTCAGTTCCGTGGCCCGCTGTCGAGTCTCCTCGTAGAGCCTCGCGTTCTCCATGGCGATAGCTGCCCGGTCAGCCACTGCCTCCATAGCCATTACGTCCGATTGATCGAAATCATTGAGGTGAATGCTTTGCACGTCCAGGGCGCCGATTACCCTATCGCCCAGCTTGATGGGGACGCACAGCTCCGATTTGGTGAGCACTTCCTCCAGGAAGCCTTTGACGTAGTAGGAATCTTTGCTGACATCACTGACCAGCCGGGATTTGCCCGTCCTGGCGACGAGGCCGGTGATGCCCTCGTCCAAGGACTGGCGATAATCCCCCGGCACTATGTGCTCGAAACCGCCGGCGACGGCCTGGAGCACCACCTCACCGCGCTCCTCGTCCAGAAGTAAAAGGGCTACGTTGTAGTAATTGAAGCTTTCTCGGATGGAACGAGTCACCTCCTGCATCAGCCTATCTAAATCCAGGATGGAGGCCGCTTTCTCGCCCACCTCGTTGATCAGTGCCAGTTGAGTGGCTCTTCTTTTCTCTTCCTCGAAGAGCCTGGCGTTCTCGATGGCCACGGTCGCCTGGGTAGCGAATGCCTCGGCCAGCCGGGCGTGTTCCTGGGTGTAGAACCCCGGCTGGCACTTGTCCAGGGTGATCATCCCCACGGGCCGTTGGCCGATCAGCATGGGCACCCCCAGCCAGGAGCGGATGCCCATCGCGGCGTGGGGCTCCTGAGTGAAGGCTTCGTACATGGTCGGGGCATCTTCCAGGATGAAAGGCGAAAGTGTGCGCATCACTTCCCGGTTGGGGGTGTCGCCGTTCACGGGGAAGGAGGTGCCCAGAAGCTCCTTCAGGTTAGGGAAGCCCCTCCCGCCGATGAGTACCAGCATATCCCCCTGAAGGAGTTGGACCGAGGCGCTGTCGTAGGGCACCACCTGTTGCAACTGGGCCAGGATGCGGCCAATCACCTCGTTCCGGTCCAGGGCGGTGGTTAGTGCCAGCGCGGCCTCCCGCAGCGTCTCCTGCTGCAGGGCGCGCTGCTGGGTCTCTTCGTACAGGCGGGCATTCTCGATGGTGATGGCTGCCTGGTTGGCGAAGGTCATAAGTGTCTCTGTGTCTTCCTCACTTAGCTCCTCCCGTGTTGAAGCGACGATGCCTCCTACCGTCTTCCCCTTGGCCAGCAACGGCATGGTGAAGAACGTCCTGGAGTCCAGAAGCCTTTGCATGGCGAAACAAACCGGCTTGCTTAAAAGAGGCCCGAGCAGCTCGTACAAATCGCGTTTGATGGTTGTCCGACCAGCCAGGAGGTTGCTCATGGTGTCGTTGAAATCGCTTCTGGCGGGAATCTTGACCTGGAGCAGGGGGAAGCCGATTAGGGCATTGAGCCTGTTCAGGATCCTGGCCTTGGTGGAAACCGCACCGACTCTGAAGATTTCCTCTTTCTCATCCAGCAAGAAAATGATTGCGGTGTTACAACCAAGTCCTTTCACGACGCCATCGGTCGTTAGTTGCAGCACCTCTTTCAGATTCAACGCGCTCTGCATCATGGTAGCGGTGATGGCGTTGAGGGCGGCCAGCTCCCGGTTGCGCCGCCTGGTCTCCTCCTCCGCCCGCTTGCGCTCGGTGATGTCGCGCCCCACCGATTGGTACTCGACGAGGCGGCCCTGCTCATCGAATATCGCCCGGTCGGTCCACTGCTGCCAACGGATTTCCCCGCTGGGCGTCACAACACGGTGCTCGTAGTTTCCAACGGGGTTCTCCAGAGACAGGGAGGCCATTTGCTGCCAGACGAATTCCCGGTCCTCCTCAGGAATGAGTGGCATACAGCTATGGCCAATCAACTCCTCCCGCCTCTTGCCGAAATAGCGACAGTAAGCTTCGTTCACAAAGGTCAGCGTTCCGTTGGGCCGGAAACGACAAATCAGTTCTGTTTGATCCTCGACGATGGCGCGATAGCGCGCCTCGCTTTCTCGCAGCGACTCCTCCGCCCGCTTGCGCTCGGCATCCGCTGCTTCCAGTCCAGCGATCCGTCGGCGCATTTCCGCCAGTTCGTTTATGAGTTGCTCTTTTGCCTTATGCTCATCTTTCATCTTGCGTACCTCCTGAAACAGGAAGTTATGAGCTCAGGTTGTACCTGTTCATGGCGGCCGCGATGCCCTCGGCCAGCCAGAGTTCCACCGCGGAAACGACTCTCTCGTAGGCATCATCTATGGCGATTTGCTCGTCGAGGGTGAAGTCGCCCAGGACGTAGTCCACGGGGTCGCCGTGGGTCGGGCGGCCTATCCCCACCCGCAAACGGGGGAAGCCATTGCTGCCCAGGTGCTCGATGATTGATTTCATGCCTTTGTGCCCCCCAGACCCGCCTTCGGGGCGCAGACGGATTCTGCCCACCGGCAGGTCCAGGTCATCGTAGATCACCAGGATGTTTTCAGGCGGGACTTTGTAGAAGTGGGCCATCCGCTCCACCGCCTGGCCGCTCAGGTTCATGAAGGTCTGGGGCTTGGCCAGAATGGCTTTGAGGCCGGCGATCTGGCCCTGAGCCAGCAGGGCTTTGTGCTTTCGTCTGCTGAACGATAGGCCCCAGGCTTCGGCCAGGCGGTCGAGGCACTGAAAGCCGACGTTGTGTCTGTGGCCGGCATACTTTCGGCCAGGGTTGCCCAGGCCAACGATAAGTCTTTCTATGTCGGGTTCCCCCCTTCGCCACAAACCGCTCAAAGCTTGCATCATCTCACGTTTCACATTTGACGTTTCACGTTTCACTTTTCACTCGTCAGAATTGCGCTATCAGCCACGAGATGAGTCGCCGCAAGGTGGTTATAACGCCCATCAGCAGAAACAAGCCCACGGTTGCTCCTGCGCCGTAGAGCAAGGCTTTACCTAACCCTTGGGCGGTGATATTGAGCCCGGTCCCTGTTTGCGGCTCTGGCGTGCCCCCGGCCGGCCCAGGGGTTGAAGTGGGTCTGGGAGTGGCTGTCGGCGGCTGCTCGATGATCACCGTGGGCGTGGGGGGCAGGGGGGTGCGGGTGGCCAGCGGGGTTGGTGTGGCCGTCGGCGTCTCCGTTGGCTGGGCGTTAACCACCGAGATCTGGCGCACGTAATACTCGTCGTAATTGCCGTCCGTGCGAACAACCCTGAGCCGCAGGCTGTAGGTGCCATCGGGCACCAGGGAGGTTTCCCAGGTTTCCAATCGGCCATCAGTGACCTGCATCTCGTGAAGCCCCAGAAGCTGCCACTGATCGGTAGGGTTGGGCTCCGGCGCAAAATAGACCTCGTACTTCCAGAAATTAGGATGGGTGGCTGTGCCTTTGATGACCAGCAAGCCACGCACCACGTCGCGGTCCTGAGGAGAGGTAATGACCGCTTCTTGCTGCGGCGGAGCAGCCTCAAGTCCCACAATGGAGAGTCCCATAAGAAGGGTGGCAAGCACACCGAGAGTTGAAATCTTCTTAATCATCTGAACTCCTTCCAGGTCTTATTCCGCTATAAGTTTATCACAAAAAGGCTTTGAAGACAAGGTGAGGTAAAATTGCATTTATCTTACTTGCTCAACCCGGATCGTCAGATCCAGGTTTGGGGAAGGGGCTGACCTCTGGATCTGGCGATCCAGGGCGAGCATAAGGAATTGGCAGACCCTCCGGAATCGGCCTGATGTTCCCAATGCGATTGCCCTGGGGGACAAGGTGGGCGTTATTGACCACGTGTAGAAACCCTGGTATACTTACACCTGAGAAACCAGGTTTTTTTCTTGCCTGAATGGACAGTTCGTTACTCGTGGGACTCTCCGTGGTGTAGAAGAGCCAAGTTCTTGGCCAAAAACCCGGTTTCTGAATCCTGCTACCCTCGTTGACTTGTTACTCATTGCCTCATTTCTCATTACTATTGGATTCCGTAACCATTGCCGCCCTTTGGTGTTGTAATAACAAAACACTGAAGGGCTGCAGGAAAGGGCTCTCCTGTGGCGGAAACGGAGAACGAAGAAATTTGGCTGGAGAGGGCCAAAGAGGATCCGGTGGCCTTCGGTGTCTTATACACAAAGTACGTGAGGAAGATCTATAGCTACATCTATTGCCGCACCGGCAACCGCTACGATGCCGAAGACCTCACTGCCAGGACCTTTCACCGGGCTCTCGCCAACATAGATCGCTACGAGAGCAAGGGTTTGCCTGTCTCGGCCTGGCTCTATCGCATTGCTCACAACCTGGTGGCCAACTGGCTCCGCGACCACAGTCGCCACCCGGTTATCTCCCTGGATGAGTTGGCCCTGACCAGGCAGCGTGGCGGAAGCGTTATTGAGTATCAAGCCGAGTCCAACGAGGAACGAGAGGCCCTTCTGGAAGCCATCAGGCGGCTCCCTTCTGACCGCCAACAACTGCTAGTCCTCAAGCTCATGGAGGGGATGTCTAACGCCGAGATCGGCCAGGTACTGGGCCGTAGTGTGGGAGCTATCAAGTCCCTGTACTTCCGCACCCTGATCGCCCTGAGAGAAGACCTGGAGAAAAAGGGATTTTGAGAAGGGGAAACCAGCTTGGATACAACTTTGCTCATAGATAGCACTACCGTCATGCCAAAGGAGCTCATAGAAGAATATGGTGTTACAGTAATTCCCGTGCCCATACACGCCGAAGGAAAGGAGTACAGGGACGGAGTTGATATCACACCTGAGGAATTCTACTCTATTTTGGAGACATCTAAAGGACGCCCGTCTACTGCTGTGCCTGGGCTGGGAGAATTTCTGTCGTTTTACAATGGCCTTCTCGCGAAATATCCGAAGATAGTCTACCCCACACCTAGTTCCAGGCTCACCGGGGTTTTTAATGCCGCCGTTCAAAGCGCCAGGCAAGTGGAGGGTGCTCAGGTTATCGCCATTGATCCTCATGAAGAAGAGTTTTCTGAGGAGGGGCTGTATGCTGTTCATTCCAGTGATCCTCGACTAGAGGATAGATTGGCCGAGATAGGAAGGTTGACCGAACCGGTCATTGCGGTAATGAACACGGACCTTGCTTCAGGAGCCGCTGGCCTGATAGCGATCGAGGCCCTCAAGGCCATCCATGAAGGAAGGACGATTGATGCAGTCGTTGGCAAGATGATCGAGGCCAAGAGAAAGACGGGTATTTATCTCATCCTCAACACCTTCGAGTACATAGTAGATAGAGTCGGAGAATTGCAGGCTTTCCTGGGCACCTTGTTGAAAATAAAACCCGTACTGACGCTGAGGGACGGTTATCTTGAAGACGTGGCTAAAGTGAGAGGCGAACAGAAGGCCAGGAGAAAGATGATAGAGCTGGTAAGGGAGAGGGCGGGTGATAAAAGAATAGATGTTTACGTGTTACATTCATTAGTGAGAGAAAAGGCGGGGGATTTTTTGGAGCAGATAAAAGGTGAACTGAACGTTGGAAACTCGTACGTTGATGACATCGGATCTTCTGTTGCTAGATACATTGGCAGAGGGGGTTTAGCTATCGTTTATATTATGAGAGGAGAGGGGGAAAGATGATCAAAATCGTCACCGACAGCACAGCCGATGTCCCTCAAGAGCTGATGAAGAGGTACGACATCCGGACAGTGCCCATCAACATTCAGTTTGGCACAGAGACCTACCAGGAAGGCATCGAAATTGACCGCCCGACCTTCTTCCGTAAGCTCGAAGAGGTCATGCCCACGTCGTCGCAGCCTTCGCCGGGGCAGTTTGCTGAGGTCTACAAAGAGCTGGCGGAGCAGGGTCACTCCATCTTGTCCATCATCATCACTTCCAAGCACAGCGGCACCTACCAGTCGGCAGTGCTGGCCAAGTCCATGTTGCCCGAGGCCGACATCGAGGTCTTCGATACGCTCTCGATCTCGATAGGCACCGGCTATCAGGTGCTCGCTGCCGCCAGGGCCGCCGAGGAGGGCAAGAGCATGGGGGAGATCATCCAGCTCTTGGAAGGGATACGGTCGAGGATGTTCCTTTATCTCACCCCAGCCACCTTGAAGTATCTTCAGAAAAGTGGGCGGGTGGGCAAACTGGCTGGAGCGCTGGGCGCGTTGCTCAACCTTAAGCCTGTCATAAAAGTGGAGGACGGCTTGCTGGAGGCTTTCCAGAACGTGCGGACCAGGAGCAAGGCCATAGACCGCCTGGTGGAGTTGACGGCGGAGGCAGTGGGCACGACCGAGCCTGTCAAGCTTGGTATCACGCACGCCCAGGTCCCTGACGAGGCAGAGGAGTTGAGACAGCGCCTGGAGAGGGCCTTCAACTGCGACGAGGTGATCGTCGTGGACCTCGCTTGCTCGCTGACCGTGCACGGTGGGCCAGGCGTCATCGGCCTCATCTCCTATAAGGTCTGAGGAACAACGGACTGGAAGGATTTCAGGTACCTGGCACTTTTGGCAAGTGCCAGGCACCTCAAGGCCTCGCTTTCAAGGGAGAAAGCCATGGAAGAAAAAGTGTTAGCTGAGATACTGGCAGCTCATGCCGATCAATTAAAGAAAGGCCAGGGGAAGGGAAGCGATTATCTGGCTATGGTCCCCGACTACCGGGATAAGCTCCAGCCCCTGCTGGAAACGGCGGAGAAGGTCAAAGAGGTGCTGGAGCCGGTGGAGCCTGCGCCAGCGTTCTATCGGAGCTTGTACGATGACTTGCTGGCCGCTGGTCGCCGGAGGCTGGCCGGAGAAGTACCTCAACTGGCTAGAAGCCACAGAAAGCAGATCCTCATCGGCGCGGCGGCTGTGGG
>CAYNWI010000099.1:0-8549 GCA_964400825.1 uncultured Anaerolineae bacterium
GCTAGCCAGCCTTATGTTGTCAGGCGGGATATCCAACAGCACAAACAGTCGCTCGGCGATAGTTCTGAAGACAGGGGCCGCTACTTCCGCTCCCCAAGGATCCAACCGTGGCTTGTCTATTTTGACCAGGACGATGAAGCGAGGATCGTCGGCCGGAGCGTAGCCCACAAACGAGGCGATGGTCAACTCTGGATCATAGTAATCGCCGACGGGTATCTGAGCGGTTCCTGTCTTCCCAGCAACATCGTAACCTGGCACCATAGCTAATTCCGTTCCTCGCTCCACGGCTTCCACCAGCATATCCGTCAGTTGCTCAGCCGTCTGGGTAGAAACGGCCTGACGTACAACGGTGGGCTGGGTAACGATCACGCCTCGGTCATCAACGATCCGCTCTACCACGTAGGGCTTCATTAGCGAGCCACCGTTGGCCACCGCCGCCACCGCCGTGATCATCTGCAGAGGAGTCACGGCCACTCCCTGCCCAAAGGAGTTAGTGCCCAGATCGGACTTATACCAGTCCCTGCTGCCTGGCTCCTTGAGGGTTCCAGCCACCTCGCCATCCAAATCAATGCCCGTATAATCGCCGCACCCAAAACGCTTCAAGTAAGCATAGAACTTTTCTTCACCCAGGGAGGTGCTGATGTAAGCAACCCCTACGTTTAAGGAATGAGCCAGGATGTCTGTCATGGTCGCCAGGCCATGGGCACGACGGTCGGGGTTCTTGATAACTGCCCCCCCCACCTCTATCGTGCCGCTATCGTAGAAAGTGCTATCGGGGGTGATGATTCCGGCATCGAGACCCGCCGCCATAGTGATGATCTTGAAGACAGACCCAGGCTCGTACTGGTCGCTCACCGCCGGGTTGATGTATAGCTCCATCGGCGCTTCGTAGTAGCGGTTGGGATCATAGGAGGGAAAACTGGCCATGGCCAGGATAGCGCCCGTCTTAGGATCCATGACGATAATAGTGCCGCTATCGGCTCTATAATCGGCCACCGCCTTGGCCAACTCCCGCTCCACCAGATATTGGATGTTCCTGTCGAGAGTCAGCACCAGATGGGTGCCGTCTTGCGGCAGAGCCAGTTGGTGAAAGACAACGGGCACAGCCTCGCCCCAAGAATACGCCTTCCCCTCAGGTATGGTACTGGCGCCCCTCAAAAGGGAATCGTAGTATCCCTCCAGGCCATAACTGCCCTCACAGTCCAAGTTAACGAAGCCCAAGAGGTGAGCAGCTAAAGCTCCCCCCGGATACTTGCGCCGCAGCCTGGGCTCCAGGTAGATGCCCCTGAATTTCAATAAAAAGATGGCTTCTGCTGCTCCTTGCGAGACGCGCTTTTTCAGGAGAGCGTAGGGCTTGTCAGGATCCAGAAGTGAAACCAGCTCGCCAGGTGATACACCAAGGATTGGCGACAGATGGCTTGCCACATATTGAGTGTTCGTTATCGAGTTTGGGGCCGCGGATACGTCGTACTCAAAGGTATTCAGCACCAAGACGTAGCCACTATCATCAATGATCAACCCTCGATGAGAAGCGACTTCCGGTGCGTAGTTTGGAGGGGTGGGCTGCGGATTGCCACTAAAAACCCCCTGAACGATCTGCAAATAGGAAAGCCGAACAGCGATGACCAGTACCAGACCGGTGAGGATAGCGATCAGGAAAGCAAGTCGCCGAAAAGCTCTTTCCTTCGACCCACTGTTTTCATCTTCTTCATTGTTACTCTTAGAAGCTATCCTTCCTCTGGTTATCATCAGGGTTGCGTCCCCGCCCAGGCCACAAACTGAGAGAGCACCTTCCCCCACCACCGCGCCACGCCGCTCCCCCCCAGCCCTCTGGGTTCTTCCGGGGCAACAACGGCGTCTTTGGTTGTTACAGCCAATCCGCCTCCCGATACGCCGCCAGGGTAACCAGGCACGTCCAAATATCGAAGTTCCCCGGCAGGGACGTAGCCCGACTCCAATGCCATGTTCTCAAGATGAGAAACGTTGAGCCGCTCCATGACCTCAGCCAACAACTCGGCGTTCCCTCGCTGGAGTCGCTCCCTTTCCGCCTCTTTTTCCCCGATATGGTACCTGACGGTGGAGACTTTACTGGCTTGAGCCAAACAGAGCCAACTGAGCAGGCCCAACAGGGTTAGAACCAGGAGAACCCCGGCCGTGGTCCTGGCTTCCAGCCGCCAAGACCCCTTCTCCAGACGCCAAGAGCGCTTCTGACTGCCAGCCATGAACGATCCCCCCAAGGTAGAACCAGGCGGAGTGCGGACGCAAGTCCGCCCCCGCAGGCTCGCGCCTGCATTCCGAATCCCAAATTCTCAAGTATTGGCTACAGGCGATACGCGATCCGCAACCTGGCACTGCGGCTGCGAGGATTGGCCGCCACCTCCTCGGCCGAGGGCCTGATGGGCTTCCTGGTTACTATTCCCAAAGTAGCTCGATGGCCACAGGTGCACACGGGCACTTCCGGCGGGCACAGGCAGTCCCGCGCTTCGTTACGGAAAAACTGCTTTACCTTTCGATCCTCCAGGGAATGAAAGGATATGATCGCCAAACGCCCCCCTGACGCCAGGAGCCTCAACGCCTGGGGTAGAGCTTCGGCGAGACATTCCAGCTCTTCATTAACGACTACGCGAAGGGCTTGAAAGGTGCGGGTAGCCGGATGGAGTCTTCTGCGGCGGCCCACCGTTCTCTCCACCAGAGCAGCCAGCTCCCCTGTGGTATTGATGGGACGCTCAGCCACGATAGCGCGAGCGATGCGCCGCGATCGGGGTTCCTCGCCATACCGAGACAAGATGTCAGCCAATTCCTCCACGGACAGACCGTTGACCAAGTCAGCCGCCGTCGTTGTCTGGGAGGGATCGAAGCGCATATCCAGTGGGCCGTCCAGTTGAAAGGAAAAACCCCGCCCGGCGGCCTCCAACTGCAGCGATGAGAGCCCCAAATCGAGGAGGATGCCATCCACAGGGCAGAAGCCGTGTTCCAGGGCGATTCCCTCCAGATCAGCGAAATTGCCCTGGCCCAGAGTGACCCTCTTCCCAAATTCAGCCAGGCGTTCGCCCGCTAAAGCTACGGCCATGGGATCAGCATCCAGGCCCAAGAGTTCGCCATCTGGTGCGGAGGCCACGAGGATACCGCTGGCGTGTCCCCCGCCCCCCACTGTGGCATCTATGTAGCGTCCGCCAGGCTTTATTCGAAGCCCAGTCAAGACCTCTTGGTAAAGGACAGGAATATGGCCCAGCTTTATCACCTCTCATAACAAGCAACAGCCTGGAACTACTGTGAGCAACTCGGTTGCAAAATTTGCAGAACCACGGTATAATTAACGACGAGAAGTCGCCTGGCGATCCTAAATTCCCAAGTTGGCTAATTGCTCGGCGATCGAGCCGCTCTCCTCTTCCATCCTGACAGTCATTTCCTGCCAGCGCTTCTTACTCCATATCTCCAGACGGGAATCAACGCCGGTAATAACCACCTCGCTTTCGATATCAGCGTGCGCTCGCAAGGGAGGCGGCAGGAGAATCCGCCCTTGTTTATCTAACTTACATTCGGTGCCTGAGTATATCATACGGCTGAATAAGCGAGCGCTGGCTTGAACAAGAGAAAGATCGGCCATCTTTTCGGACAAGTCTCTCCACGTACCGGGCGGAAAGACAAACAGGCAGCCATCCAGGCCCCTGGTGACGAACAAACCCTCGGCTAACCCAGGGCGAAACCTGGCGGGGACGATCAGCCTCCCCTTGTCATCCACGGTATGTTCATACTCACCCGAAAACATGGTCGTACCCCCACATTTCGCAGCCTAGATCCGCCTCACTCAACCACATTCCTCCATAACGTACCACTTCCCACCACTATATTATACAACATTTTTTGACTTTTGGCTAGTCCCTCCGGAGGATTTTAAGGTTCATGGAGGATAATTGCCATTTCTTGCGATTGATGATACCATATATTGTTATCTATCTAGATATAATATACTATATCTAGTGTTTTGAGGCAATAATCCGAATCTTAAAATTTTAAGGTTTCCAGGCATTTTGTAGTGCAAATTCTCGTAGAAACAGTAAGAATCCGCCTGTAAAAGCCTAAAGATGCAAGGAAAGGACTGAAGTCTATACGCCAAAAAGCCTCCTGCATCTTGCCCTGAGGAGGCTTTTTGGCTAGAACACGCGATACTCAGCGGAACCAAAATCGCTCTTAGGGGATTCCTTCGACGGGGCTCAGGACAAGTGCCAAATCCCCACCTTTGGCCTGGATCTGGCGATCCAGGCCGAGCAAAATCAGTTCTACTGAGGCTAGTTATCTTAAGACCCGTTCGTCCCCTACCCGTTTTGTCACCCTGCGCTCGTCCAGGTGCTCCATCAAGGCCAGGGCATACTTGCGACTGGCCGCGAACATGTCGCGCACCTGAGCCACTGTGATAGAGCCCCTCTCTTTGATGTGCCCGATGATCCGCTCAACCATCTCCTCGTAAGTTTCCCCCAGGAACAGGACATCCTCACTGACCTGAACCAACCTTCCCTGCTGAATCAGGGCGTTCAACACCTCGGCTCCCACCAGGGCTTCGCTGTCGGCCACCGAGGGTGTGGTGTAGGGATTCTCTCCGCAGGCGGCCAATAGCTGCTGCACCTGGCGCTCCTGGTCAGGGCTGAATTTCACCTGATGTTCTGGGAGGCGCAAGGTGGCCTCTTCATCCACTAGCTTGCCCTCGCTCACGGCCCTGGTTGCCACTTCGTTTAAGATTTTGGTAGATAATCCCAACTGGCTTTTGAGTTCTTCGCGGGGCATGCCCTGGCGCAAAGGGTGCCGTCGGTGATATTCTCGCAAGGCGATGACTGGCTTGTCTGACAGCCTTTCCCAACCCATAGCTGAGATAAGATACGGATTGTTGGCAACTAGATATTGGGTATTGAGTATCTTCTCGATCCTGCTATCGAGGATCAGGGCCTGCTGGCTATCTAATAACTCCTGCAGAGCCTGGCCTGCTTCTTCTGTAGCAAGGCCGCTGCGCTTCACCAATTCACGGAGCTGGCAGGGCTGACTGATTTCCAGGGATTGGAGCAGGATCTCCGCCGGGCTGCCACGGGCCAGGGTCGCCAGCTTGTCAATGACTTCGGAGCGGAAGCGGCGGTGCCGCCGGCCAGGATGAGGATCAATCACCTGCCCACCACCTACGGTGACAGCCGGCGAAGGCTGGCGGACGATGAAACGATCGCCCCTGACCAGGGCCACCGGCTCGGCCAGCCGCAACTGCACCCAGCCCTCTCCCCCCGGCGGGATGGCCTCGCTATCTAAAAGCCGCGCCCTGACCATGACCTCCGCCGAACCACTGAAGAATTTCAGCGGCACATTGTGCCGCAGGGGACGGGGCGCGCTGTCCAGGTAACGCAGGCGCACGTCCACTAGCGTGGTGGGCTTTAGCCAGCCGGGGAGCGTCACCACATCGCCCCGCCGCACCTCATCTTTGCTCACCCCGGTCAGATTGATGGCCACCCGGCTGCCAGGAACAGCCCGCTCGATCTTCTCTTTATGAGTCTGCAAGCCGCGCACCCTGGCCTTCAGTCCCTGGGGTAAGACCTCCACCTCCTGACCAACACGTAAGTCGCCATCAATCAGCGTGCCCGTCATCACGGTGCCAAAACCAGCGATGGTGAACACACGATCCACCGGGAGCCTGGGACGGCCCAGGTTGCTACGGGGCGGCACGTTTTCCAGCAGCCTGTCCAATTCCGCCAGCAAGTCCCGCAATCCCTGCCCTGTCCTGGCTGAGACGGGAACCATAGCGGCGTCGGCCAGAACGGTATCCTCCAACAGCTCCGCCACATCGAGTTGAACGAGCTCCAGCCATTCTTCGTCCTCGATCAGGTCCATCTTGGTCAGGGCTACCACGCCGTTCCGTACTCCCAACAAGTCCAGGATGGCCAGGTGTTCGCGCGTCTGCGGCATCACCCCTTCGTCGGCAGCCACTACGAAGAGCGCGGCATCAATGCCGCCCACACCAGCCAGCATGTTCTCGATGAAGTCTCTGTGGCCGGGCACATCAACGATGCCCACTGACTCCCCGCTGGGCAGAGTGAGCCAGGCGAAGCCCAGGTCAATAGTCATCTCCCGTTCTTTCTCTTCTTTGAGACGATCGGGGTCAATGCCCGTCAGGGCCTCCACCAGCCTCGATTTGCCGTGGTCTACGTGTCCCGCCGTGCCGATTACTCGCAAACTTCATCCACTCCTTCGAAAAGGTAGCTACCTATCCAAGCTCGCGATGGACCCTAGTCCATCGCCCAAAACACGGACTAGCATCCGCTTGGAACTGGTAAGAGCTCAGCGAAGCTCCTCGAACTTCTCCCCCGCGTGCACGATGCGCTCCTGCATCTCACCGATCTGGCGGCGAGCATATTCCTCCCAGGTCTGCCACAAGGCCATGATCTGAGCTCGGTTCGCTTCGGTAGACTCCCCCAGCGGCCCAAACCGTACAGCTTGCTCTTCGTTCCACCTCTCCTGAGTGCGCCAGTGCTGTTCCCAAATCAGCAGGTTTTTCTTCCAGCGTTTCTCATTCTCCGCCTGCCATTCATCCAGTTGGTTCTTCTGGCGTTTCTCGGCCAAACGTTGCAGCTCCGCCGCTTCGGCCTGATCGCGCTTCAGGCGCTCGTCCAGTTTTTCCAGGCTCGCCAGGGCCTGCTTGTTTCTCTCATACTGCTCCTTGGACCGCTGCATCTGAGCTGCGTGCTCCTCCATCCTCTGGCGCTGCTCCTCTGTCTGCTCGGCCCACTCCTTCATTTGCCTCTCGCGGTCTTGCTCAGCGAGCCGGATGGACTCGAAAAACTCCTGCTGCTCTTGCTTCAATTCGGGCCCCACCAGGTCCAACTCCCCTACCCGGCGATCACTTTTCCTGACTAACTCCTCCAAAAGCTGTAACTTCGTAGAGTGGGCCTCAGTCCTCTTGAACAATTCCGGCGTCTCCTCCTGAAGCTCAGCTATCCGTTTGGCATTCTGCCGGGGATATTCTTCGAGATAGGGCAAATTCCTCGTCCGGTTTTCAAGGTCTCTACCGAAGTCGGTTATCTGCTGCTGCAAGCTCAAGAGCACCTCTCCCAGGCGCTGATCCTCAGCTTTTCTCAGTTGCAGCTCCTCCTCGTAGCGGGGCAGCTTTTGCAACTCCTTCCTGATCTCCCCCAGAGCGCGGGTCTGACTATCCCGTTCCACCTGCCTCACTCGTTGCGCATCCACCGCGGCCTTTCGATGTTGCTCATCGTATCGCTCTATGAGCAGCACGAGTTCATTCCTGAGTTGGTCGAGGGCCTTCTCGAGCTGGGGGAACTTGGTCAGTTGGGCCTGAGTGCGCGCCACCTCCCCCTCCTGTTCCTGTATCCTCCTGGCCTGCTCTGCGATTTCCGCGGACTGGCTCTCCACTCGCTGTTGGAGCTTGGCCAGGTCGGTCTTATCGTGCCGGCGCTCCTCGTCCAGCCAGGTAACCATCTGAGTAAGTTGGTTCAAGTTCATGTTCCACCTCCCATTGGCGATTGTTACGTATTCAGTTCTTCCTCGCGGCCTGTGACCAAAAAGACCACTCGTTCGCCGATGTTGGTGGTGCGATCGGCGATGCGCTCCAGATTGTGGGCCACCCAAAGCAAATGCGTGGCCCTGGTGATGGTTTTGGGATCCTGCGTCATGAAGAACATGAGTTCGCGGTATACCTGATCGTACAAAGCATCCACCTCATCGTCCCCGGCGCCGAGGCGCCGCGCCGTGTCGGGATCGCGATGGATGAAAGCTTCCAACTGCTGGTGAAGGAGCTGACGCCCCTTCTCGGCCATGCGCGGGATGTCAATCAGGGGCTTCAAGGGAGGCTGATCACCAATCATGAGGGTGATCTTGGCGATTCCCTTGGCGTAATCACCCATGCGCTCCAGCTCAACGGCGATGTTGGAGACAGCGAGGATGATCCGCAAATCGCTGGCCAGGGGTTGCTGGGTGGCGATCAGAACCAGACACCTTTCCTCCAGATCGCTCTGGGCCTGATTAATCAGGTTATCTTCATCAATGATCTGCTGGGCCAGCTCCAGGTCACGGTTGGCCAGAGACTGAATCGAGCGCTCTATAGCCTCATCCACCAGATCGCCCATGGCCAAGAGGTCTTCCTGCAGCTCGCCGATCTGTTCGTCGAAGGTCTCCCTCGGCATAAGTCATCTCCCCCCGCGAAGTTATGGGTAATTATACCTCTAAATCGCCATTTGGCAAAACCGCATCTACACTTCCGATTGCCGCCAAGGTTACTTGCCGTTTGCCAGCGGCGGAGAAACGAAGGCTTGACATGGCTTGCGTTTAATGTTACAATCGAGATAAACTCAAAACGTGGGTGCTGATGCCCATCTTACGTGCCAACCAAAAGCGCCCCCACGTTGATGGCTGGCTTTTTGGTTAGGATGGGACAAATAGGAGATATCATGGACTACTCGAAGATGAAGAAGGCCCGGTTGATCGAAGAGATAAAAACCTTGCAGGAGAAGATAGCGGAGCTAGGGTGCACTCAAGCTGAGCGCAAGCGGGCGGAGGAGGCG
>CAYNWI010000100.1:0-1752 GCA_964400825.1 uncultured Anaerolineae bacterium
GGGCTGGTCGCCACGTACAGCCTCCTTGCGCCAGGAGATCGGAGGGGTCTGGGGAGCGTGCGGTGTGGGAACGGAGTGGTCGCCGCTCAAGGCAGTCTTGCTCCACCGGCCTGGCCTGGAGCTGGAAGAACTGGCGGACCCGGACGCGGCTCAGATGTTAGCCCCGCTGGACTCCAGCCGGGCGCGGCAGCAACACGACGCTCTGGCCCAGGCATATTGGGACGCCGGCGTCACCGTGCACTACGTCGAACCAATCGGGACGCCACCTCCCAACCTGATGTTCGTCGCCGACCTGATGTTCATGACGCCGGAGGGGGCCATCGTGGGGCGACCAGCGTCCACTGTGCGGGCCGGCGAAGAGCGATTCGTCGCCCGGCGGCTGGCCGACCTGGGAGTGCCTATCCTGCGCAGCGTGCGCGGACGTGGAACCTTCGAGGGAGCGGACGCCCTCTGGATTGACCCACAGACGGCGCTGGTGGCGACGGGGCTGCGTACCAACGCCGAGGGCGCGGCGCAGGTGGCGAGCCTGCTGGGCGAGATGGGCATCGTCGTGATTCAGGTCGGGCTTCCCTACGGGGCGATGCATCTGATGGGGACGTTGCGTTTTGCCGACCGGGACCTGGCCATCGCCTGGCCGGGGCGCGTGCCTTATGCCGCCGTGAACGCGCTGCGAGCGCGCGGGTACACCGTTATCTTCATCCCGGACGAGGGGGAAGCAGGGCGTGGTATGTCGCTCAACTTTGTGACGCTAGGCCCCCGACGGATCCTGATGGCGGCTGGCAACCCCATCACCCAGGCGTTCTACGAGGAGGCCGGCATTGACTGTCGGGTGGTCGAGGTGGACGAGATCCTCAAGGCAGCCGGCGGCATCGGCTGCGCCACCGGCATCCTGGAGCGGGAGGCGGGCGAATGATCGGTGGCGTACGCGGTATTTCGTGACAAATTGGCCAAAACGTGGTAAACTTATGAGACCTAATCAGCACGGGAGTATAAGCGATGATTGAAGTCTATCCCAACCTGTTTGTCGGTGACGAGATTGATTACGAGCTTAACGTAGCAGTGCAGGAGGGATGGGCCGTAGTCCACGCTTGCAAGGAGCCGTACCACAGGCAGGCCCTGGGGTACCGTGGTCGGAGGCCGCCTGAGGGTCACCACGAGAGTTTGGTGGCGCGGCGGGGCCACCGTCTGATCCTGAACATGGTGGATGCCAGAGACCCAGAGCTTTTTCCCAAAGAGATGATTGATGCGGCTTTGGACTTCATAGACGAGGCTCTGTCCAAGGACTTGAAAGTCCTGGTTCACTGCGACCGAGGTGAGTCCAGGTCTCCGTCCATTGCCCTTCTGTACATGGCCGCCCGACTTGGCGAACTGCCGACAGAGTCATTGGAAGCAGCCGAAGAGAAATTCAGGGCAGTTTATCCCTATTACAATCCCCAACCTGGCATCCATGAGCACTTGCGTCAGAACTGGCACCGCTATTGCAGTGAAAGACTGTCTCCTAAAAGGGAACTGGATCAGTGGGTGGGATGAGTAGTAGGCTGCTCTGGCAAGGATGATTCTGAGAACAAAGGCCCTTCGGGTTTCTAAAACCCGAAGGGTCTGGGAGGAACCATGACCAACCATCTCATCATCACCACCATCGCCCACGAACTGGGCATCGAAGCCAATCAAATCGCCCGCACTGTCCAACTGTTTGACGAGGATAACACCATGCCCTTCATCGCCCGCTATCGCAAGGAGGTCACCGGCGGG
>CAYNWI010000100.1:1852-8541 GCA_964400825.1 uncultured Anaerolineae bacterium
GCTGGAGCAATTCGCGCAGGACTACCTGAGCGACGAGGTGCCCACGGTGGAGGACGCCTACGCCGGCGCGCGGGACATCGTGGCCGAGGTGGTCTCCGAAGACGCCGACCTGCGCAAAGCGGTGCGAGAGCGTACTTTCGACAAGGGCCTGCTGATTTGCGCCGTGGCTGACGCCTCTCTCGATCCTCAGGGCAAGTATCAGATGTACTACGAATACGCCGAGCCGCTGAAGGCCATCCCGCCCCACCGCCTGCTGGCCATCAACCGGGGGGAGAAAGACGGCGTGCTCAAGGTCAAAGTGGACGCGCCAGTGGATCAGATCGTGGCTGACATCGTCGCCCGCTACCTGAAGAACGAGCGCTCCATTTTCGCCACCCAGGCGCGAGAGGCCGCCGCCGATGGCTACCAGCGGCTCATCGCCCCTTCCATCGAGCGGGGACTGAGAGGCACCTCTACTGATGAGGCCGACGACCACGCCATCAAGGTCTTTGCCACCAATCTGCGCAACCTCCTGCTCCAGCCGCCGCTGCGGGGCAAGACGGTGATGGGCATTGATCCGGGCTACCGCACCGGTTGCAAAGTGGCCCTGGTGGATGAGACGGGCAAGTTCCTGGGCGGCACGACCATCTATCCCCACGCGCCGCAGAAGCAGTGGAACGAGGCCAGGGAACTGCTGGTGAATTTGGTGACCAGGGGGAACGTGGACGTCATCGCCATCGGCAACGGCACGGCTTCGCGGGAGACGGAGGCCCTGGCTGCCGAGGTCATCGCCGAGGTTCGTCAAGCGGCCTACGTCATGGTCAACGAGGCGGGTGCGTCGGTCTACTCCGCTTCCCCACTGGCCAGGGAGGAGCTGCCCGACATGGACGTCTCCATGCGCGGTGCGGTCTCCATCGCCCGCCGTCTGCAAGACCCCCTGGCCGAGCTGGTCAAGATCGAGCCTCGCTCCGTGGGCGTGGGCCTCTACCAGCACGATGTGGATCAGAAGAAGCTGGCCGAAACCCTGGACGCGGTGGTCGAGTCGGCGGTCAACCATGTGGGCGTTGACCTCAACACTGCCTCGCCAGCGTTGCTGCAATACGTTTCGGGCGTCAACAAGCGAGTGGCCAAAGCCATCGTCAGGCATCGGGATGCACACGGGCCTTTTGAGTCCCGGCAAGGATTGAGGAAAGTCAAGGGAGTCGGGGATAAGGGTTTCGAGCAATCGGCGGGCTTCCTCAAGATTCCCGCTGGGGAGAACCCGCTGGACAACACCTTCATCCACCCGGAGTCGTATCCCGTGGTGGAGAACCTCTTCGCCTTGATGGGTGTGCGAGGTGACGAGTCGGACCTGGCTCAGAGGGTCAAAACCTTCCGGGCAGAGAACGACCTGGCCGAACTGGCTGAAGTTCTGGAGGTGGGCCTGCCTACCCTGACCGACATCTTCGACAACCTGATCAAACCCGGCCGTGACCCTCGCGACGAGTTGCCCAGGCCCATCCTGCGGAGCGACGTTCTCAAAATGGAAGACCTGCGGGAGGGGATGATGCTCAAGGGCACGGTGCGCAACGTGGTGGATTTCGGCGCTTTCGTGGACATCGGGGTCAAGCAGGACGGCCTGGTGCACGTCTCCCAGATGGCCGACCGTTACGTGAAAAACCCGTTGGAGGTGGTCTCCGTGGGTGACGTGGTGGAGGTCAAGGTCATCAGCGTTGACCTCGAACGGGGTCGCATCGGGTTGAGCATGAAGAAATAAAGAAGGGACAGGAGGGAGCCATGAGCGGGAAATACATCATCGCCCACGACGTGGGTACACGGGGTAGCAAGGCGGTGCTGACAGACCCACAGGGGCGGATCTTCGGCAGCGCTTTTGAAGACCACCAGGTGCACTATCCTCAGCCCCATTGGGCCGAGCAGGATCCAGAGGACTGGTGGCGGGCCGTCACCAGGAGCACGCAACGACTTTTGACCGAGGGCCAGGTAGCGCCTGCAGACGTGCTGTGCATGATCTTCTCCACTCAGATGTTGGGGATTATCCCGATGAACGCCGAGGGCGCCCCCTTGCGGCCGGGAATCATCTGGCTGGACGGGCGGGCAGCTCCCCAGGCCCAACAACTGATGCGCAAGCTCGTCAACCCCAGGGTGTTCGCCGCTGTCGTGGGAGCCGAGGCCACAGGCAAAGACGTGTTGCCCAAGCTGATGTGGCTGCAGCAGAACGAGCCTGACCTGGTGGCCCGCACTCATAAATTCCTCGACGTGAATGGCTATCTGGTCTATCGCTCCACCGGCCGGATGGTGGCCGACTGGACGGCAGCCTCGGCCACTGGCCTGTTCAACCTCAAGAGCAAGCAGTGGGACGACTTTCTGATCCGCTTCCTGGGCGCACCGAGGGACAAGTTCCCCGAGCTGTTGCCCTCCAACGAACAGGTAGGCGGCCTGACGACCAGCGCGGCCCGTGACTTCGGCCTGTTGGAGGGGACGCCCATCATCTGCGGGGCTGGTGATGCCCCAGGGGCGGCCGTAGGCTCAGGGGCGGTGGGCGAGGGTGAAGGGCACATCTATCTGGGAACCTCCGGCTGGGTAGGAGTGGTCACGGAGAAATCGCCCACCGGACGGCACGGCGTGGCCACCATCCAGTCGGCCGACCCGACCAAGTGTTTCCTCATCGCCGAGACGGAGACCGCCGGGATCTGCCTGCAGTGGATCGCCGACCAGTTCTACCGCCGGGAGCAGAGCGACCCGGCAGTGGAGAACGTCTTTGCCCTGATGGATGCTGTGGTGGACGAGGTCGAGGCTGGGGCGGGGCGCATCATCTTCACCCCCTGGATGTACGGCGAGCGCAGCCCGGTGTCGGACGTCTACGTTCGTTCCACGTTCCTGAACCTGAGCTGCGATCACCAGCGCGAGCATATATTGCGGGCCGTGTACGAGGGGGTGGCGTACAATCTGCGCTGGATTCTGGAGATCATGAGCCGCAAGTTCGGCTGGCAACAGGACGTCATACGGATCATCGGTGGGGGCGCCAGGGGAGATCCCTGGTTGCAGATCATCGCCGACGTGACGGGCAAGCGGGTGGAGAAAGTGGCCAATCCCCGGGAAGCCGGAGCCGTCGGTGCGGCCCTCGTCGCCGCCATCGGCCTGGGCGTCTACCCGGATTTCCAGGCTTTGAAAAAGGTGATCCAGGTGACGCGCACCTTCGAGCCTAGAGCCGAGAACGCCGATCTATACGACGAACTCTTCAATGCCTACAAGAAGGTCTACCGCACGCTGAAGGGCATCTATCGTCAGCTTAACCAGGAACGACTTGGAGATTAGAGATTGGAGATTGGAGGGTGGGAATTGGATTTTGCTCCAACATCCAGCTTCTAACTTCCAACTTTCAGCACAAGGAGAAAACCCATGACCAAAACGCAGACCGACGTAGACGTGCAACCGGTTGCCACCCCAGATGACCTCAAGCGCTTCGTCCGCTTCCCCTGGCGTATCTACGCCCATGACCCGTATTGGGTGCCCCCCATAATCAGTCAGATAGAGAAAAGGCTGGATACCCAGCGCAATCCCTTCTGGGAGTACGCCGAGCGGGAGCTGTTCCTGGCACGGCGCAACGGGGAGGTGGTCGGCACCGTGGCCGCCATCGTCAACCACCAGCACAATAGGCAGCTCGACGACCAGACAGGCTTCTTCGGCTTCTTCGAGGCCATCAACGATCAACAGGTAGCTGAGGCGTTGATCGCTGCCGCCTCCGATTGGCTGCGGGAGCGAGGGATGGACCTCATACGAGGGCCTGTCAACGGAGCGCCGACCGATGAGGTGGGCGTGCTCATAGCCGGCCATGATAGACAGCCATCTATCTGGGAAGGACATACCCCCCCTTATTATCGGGAGTTGATCGAGCGCCTGGGCTTTCGGAAATATGACGACTATTTTGCTTATGAGATATGGTTCAAAGACCTGGACTGGGATTTGCGCAACCTGCCGTCAAAGTTTTGGCGGGTGGCTGAGAAAGTGCGTGGCAAGACGGGGGTAACTGCCCGCAAAATAGACGTGAACCAGTGGGATTCGGAGGTAGCCAAAGTTCACTATCTCTACAACGAAGCCTTTCGCACCATACCAGGCCACATTGACATGAGCCTGGAGAAGTTCGTCACTATGGCTGCCTCCCTGCGCCGTTTCCTTGACCCCGATCTGGTGGTCATCGCCGAAGTTGATGGCCAGCCGGTGGGTTTCGCGGTGGCCCTGATGGACGTCAACGAAGCGCTGTGCCATTTTAGGAGTGGTAAGCTCTATCCCTGGGACCTGATCAGGCTAAAATGGTACACGGGACGTATTCGCACCGCTTGCGGCAAGATGCTCGGCATCCTGCCTGAGTACCGGGCCCGTGGGCTGGAGATCTTGCTGGGCCTGGAGTTTGGCCAGCATATTCTGAGAAAGGGTTATGAGCGGGTGGAGCTTTCGCTGCTGCAGGAAAAGAACACCATGATCAATCGTCTTGTCCAGCGCGTGGGCGCGAAGCCCTATCTGCACTACCGCGTCTACGAGAAGCCTCTTTTTTAAGGTATCCACTTAGCCTGATACGGAGGGGACGGAGTTCCTACGAGTTCCCCCGAGTTCCTATGAAGCAGGGGAACTCTGGGGAACTCGCAGGATTTTGGAGACTATGCCGTGAGCGACAGCGAGATCCGCTTACAGCCCCGCGAAGTGTTGTTTCCCCTGGGTCTGGGCACGGCCCTCTCCCTGATGGGTGACGGGACGCTGTACACTGTGTTGCCCACTCACACCGCCGAAGCCGGCATCGCCCTGAGCAGCGTGGGAATCATCCTGGGCGTTAACCGGGCGGTGCGACTCTTTTTCAACGGCCCGGCGGGGTTGGCCTACGACCGCTGGCCCCGGCGACGGCTATTCGTGCCGGCCCTGTTCATTGGCGCGCTTTCCACAGTGGTGTACGCCGCCACGCGCGGCTTCTGGCCGCTGCTGGTCGGGCGGCTGCTGTGGGGACTGGCCTGGTCGGGCATCTGGGTCGGCGGGGCCACGGTCATCCTGGACGTGACGACAGATCAGGACCGCGGACGCTGGACGGGTCTGTATCAGACCTGGTTCTTCCTGGGCGCCGCGCTGAGCACTTTTGCCGGCGGCCTGCTCACCGATTGGCTGGGCTACGGCGCAACGATGTGGATCGGCGCGGCGGTGACAGCCCTGGGCGGTGTGGCGGCGTTGATCCTGTTGCCAGAGACGCGCCGCGCCCGGCTCGACCTGGACTGTCCCTCCGTCGAAGAGAACAGTCCCCGGCTGCACGCCAACCGGGGACTGTGGATCGTCGCATCGTTGCAGGGGATAAACCGCTTCGTCATCGCCGGTGTTTTCGTGGCCACCATGGGATTGTTGGTGCAGGATTGGCTGCGATCAACGAGCTTGACGCTGGGAGTGGCGACGCTGACCGGCGTGCTCATGGCCGGGCGGACGCTTCTCAGCGTGGTAGCGGCTCCGCTGGCAGGTACGGTGTCGGACTGGCTGGGAAGCCGCTGGGGGGTAGCTGCGTGGGGATTGGCCATCGGGGTCGTCAGCATGGCGTTGGTGGCTTGGGGCGAGCCGATCGCCATTCTGGCCGGCGTATCGCTTGGTGCTGTGGCCGGAGGAAGCATACAGGCCCTCGTCACAGCCCTCACCGGTGATCTGGTGAGCCAGGCGCAACAGGGGCGTGCCATCGGCCTGCTGCACACGGCCGGCGACCTGGGCAGCGCCATCGGGCCGCCGGCCGCCTACGCTTTGATGCCGTGGATTGGGCTGCGGGGGGTGTATCTGATCTGCGCAGGGCTGTTCGCCGCAGGGTTGGCGCTGGCGACGTTGTTTCGGCCACGCGCCCAAGGCGCTGCGTGATAAGGTGCCAGGCACTTCCGAAAAACCGCATGTACCCCTGGCGACGACTGTATGGAAAGCGCTTTTGCTGTGAAATCCTCGGTGAAAGTGCCAGGCACCTGAACGCTCACGTGATAAGCTCTTTGGGCAGGAAGTCCACGCGGTTCAAATAGATCAACCTGATCTCCTCCTCGTCAAAGTCAATGCGGCTGAGGCCTGCGTTGTTAAGGGCGAACCAATGGTCTTCCCGCTCCGGCAAATTGAGGATGACTGCCAGCAGATAATTATAGAAGCCGCCGTGACTGACCACGGCTACCCGATCATCGGTGTGGCCGTGTCTGTCCAGTAAATCGTGCAGAGCACGTTTGGCGCGGGGGAGCCTTAACTCAGGTTCCTCGAAAGGGCGATTCCACCAGCCTTCCTCGCCCAAGGAGTCAGGCAAAGCGAGGTCGGGAAAATGCTGCTCGAAATAGGCGCGATTCCGGCCGGGCAGTCCTGTGCGCTCATCGGTTTGTTCGTCTTTCAGGTAGATGCCGCCCCACTCGTGCAGGTCCTCCCAGGCTACCAAAGGCAAATCGAGCGCGTTGGCGATGATGGTCCCCGTGGCCACAGCCCTGACCATCAGGCTGGTGTAGAGATGGGTGATGCCAAATCCAGCTACGTTCTGAAGATCGCTTGAAGCTGAGGCAGGCTGGCTTAAGAACTGGGCCAAGAATTCGGCCTGTCGCCTGCCAACTTCGGTCAATCCAGGGTCCTCGTTGCGCCCCTCGTGAGAGTTGGTGCTCATCCAGAGGGCGTTGTTCTCCGATTGGCCGTGCCTGATGAAATAAAGCTGCATGATTCTCGTTGTCTCCTTG
>CAYNWI010000101.1:0-8389 GCA_964400825.1 uncultured Anaerolineae bacterium
TCCATGACGGCGTCTTTGACCACCAGGCCGGGGACAAAGGTAACTGTGGCGTCAAGGGGGCCACGAGCCTTCAAGGCTTCTTTCACCGTATCGTAGACGGGCACGTGCCAGACCTCGGCTCCGCCGCGACCCGGTGTCACCCCGGCCACGACCCTGGTGCCGTAGGCCATCATGAAGCGCGTGCGGGCCGTTCCCTCCCGGCCGGTGATCCCCTGGATCAGCATGGTGGTGTTTTCGTTTAGTAGGATGGCCATGTCTCTACCTCCTCAACCGATCCAACCCGCCATGGGCAGGAAGATGGTCAGGGCCTGTTGACCTTTGGAGTAACATGCCTGTTCACAAGCCAGGCACTCGATACACAGCCGCCTGGCCTCCTCAGGACTGACCGAGAGCACGGGCTTGCCCCCTTGCACTCTGAGGATATTGCGGCCATAGAGACTGCAAGCCTTGACGCAAGCGAAACTGGTACAACCGTCACACTTTTCGTAGTCAATGGACACTTTGCCCGTTCTGAACTCGAATTCGTACATGAAGAACCTACCTCCGCGCTCGATACTCCTCCACCAGAGCCTTCATCCGCTCAGCCACGAAATCCAGCTTGTGAATGTGTTCGCGTCCGTATAGCTCCAAATGGATGGGCAAATCCTTGAGGCCCTCGCGCAGGATCTCCAGAGATTCCTTCTCCTTGTTGCCAGCAATGAGAACCACCACCGGGAAACCGGGCCTGTCAGCCAAACCTTCGCGGAAGGCCTTGACCAGTCCATGGGCATGATGCCACTGATCCTGGTTGGCGATCACGGCTCCCAGCAGGCAATACCCTTCCAGGCCGGGCAGGGAGAGGATGAGCCTGGCACAGCGATAGACCTTGGCCGCGGTGGGGTTCCCGCTGGTATCGGCATAATTGGCCAGCTTCAGCCCGTGACGGATCAGGGTGTCCGCCGCCAGGAGAGCGCCACCGCCACCGATGGCATGATAGCCGATGTAGCCTCCCTGCTCCGTGTCGGGCGCCATCTGCACCAGGAAACACACCCCCCGGTAATCCTTCTCTTCGATCTTCCAGGCGATCTGGTCGAATGCGGTGGGCGGACTGTCGCTCTCGCGAGGCACGGTGATCCCCAGCTCCGGGTGCCGGACCACAGAGGCATCGTCCACGCTGACCCGGCAGTCGGTGGCAACCACCCTCCCATCCGTCGTCAGCACCAGGGGGTTCACCTCAGCCGAGCGGGCGTCACATCTCTTGAACAGCTCGTACGTCCCGCGGATGGCCTTGCCTATCGGGCCCAGCAGAGCCCCCTTCACCCCAACCTCCAGGGCCAGGTTGTAGGCGTCGTAGAGGCGAAGGCCCTGGAAAATATCCACGTTGAGCCGCGAGATCTTCTGCGGGGATGTCGCAGCGACCTCCTCAATGTCCACGCCGCCCTCGGTGCTGAAGATGACCACTGGCCCCTTGACTTTGCAGGAGTCATCAATGATGACACCGGCGTAATACTCGTGTTCAACGTCCAGCTTCTCCTCCACCAGCACCTTTTCCACCGGGAAGCCTTTGACCTCTGCGCCCAGAAGCTCGCCAGCAGCCTTTTCGGCTCCAGCGGGATCGTCAGCGAATTTGATGCCGCCGGCCTTGAAACGGCCGGTGGCCCAGATCTGGGCCTTGACGGCCACGGGCTTTCCGATTCGCTCCGCGACTCCCCTGGCTTCCTGTGGCGTGGAGGCCACGCCTCCTTCTGGAACAGGGATCCCGATTTCCTTCAGAATCTGTTTCCCCTGGTATTCGTACAATCTGGCCATGGTGGAACCCTCCGTTGGCAATCATTTATTGGAGTGCGAAACTTGTTTAACCTTTAGCCCGAACAAGTTCGGGACTCCTCCGATCAAGAGCGCGAGGCTCACTTCGCCAGGAAATTCAGCTCCAGCCCATCCGCGCTCCTGGCGATTTTGACACTTCCGAGCCAATTCTCGTCCGACGACGGAAAGTCCTCGCGGTAATGAGCTCCCCGGCTCTCCGTCCGAAGAAGGGCTGAGGCGACGATGGCCTCGGCCGCCAGGCACATGCGTCGGAGTTCCTCCCACTTCACTGCCTGGGCGAAGGATTCGATGGAGCAGTTCTCCAAAACCCGTTGACACTCCCGAACGCCCGACATCGCCCTGTGCAGGGAATCCTCCGAGCGGACGATGGAGGCGCCTTCCCATAAGCTCCGGCGTAGCTCATTCCTGATCTCGTGCAGGGAAACGCTGCCCTTCCTGGGGTAAGGAAGGATGTAATCCGGCTCCATCCCAGCGGGAGGGAAACTCTCCAGTCCACTGGCATAATCGGCAGCTTGCTGGCCGGCCAGGGCGCCAAACACCAGGGCCTCACTCAAGCCGTTGCTCGACAGCCGATTCGCCCCGTGGACGCCCCACGTCGCCTCGCCGGCGGCGTAAAGGCCCGGCAGACTGCTTTGACAACGCTCGTCAATCTCGACGCCGCCCATGAAAAAGTGGGTGGTGGGGGAAACGGGAAGGAAGTCCCTTCGCAGGTCCACATCGTGCCCTGCCAGGAGGCGCTGAAGGGGGGAATACTTCTCCTCAATGGCCGTCATCGGCACCTGGGAGCAATCGAGGGATATGCTCTCGCCGCGCCGCATTTCCTGGAAGAGGGCCCGCGACATCACATCGCGGGTGGCCATCTCGCCCCGTTCATCGTAGCGAAACATGAACCTCTCGCCGGCCTCGTTCTTCAAAACGGCTCCATCGCTGAATACGAGCGTGGGTATGAGCGCCCTCACTGGGGAGGTCACTATCAGGGGGAAAAATTGCACGAACTCCATATCGCGGAGGGTCGCTCCGGCCTCCAGGGCCAGGGCGTAGGAGTCGCCGGTGACATCGCGAGTGTTGTCGGTCAGGGCAAAGAGTTGTCCCCCGCCGCCGGAGGCCAGGATCACGGCCTTGGCCTGCAAAAAAAGGAGCCTCTCCCCCTTGATATCCAGCCCAAGGGCCCCGCAAACCACGCCATCGTAAAGGGCAAGCTTAGCGATGGGAGCATCCTCTATCAGGCGCACGCCCCTGGCCTTTGCCTGCTGAAGCAGGGGCAAGGCGATTGATAGGCCGAGAACGGCATGAGGATACTCAGAGCAAAAGGCGGAGATGGTGCGAGGACGAGAATGTCCGGGGGCGGTTTGTCGTGCGAAGCCACCGTTTATTCTAAGAAAACGTACCCCGTATCTTTCGAGGTCCAGTAACCGCTGGCCAGCATGGGAGACCAGGGTATTCACTAGAGTCTCATCGTTGATGAAACTCCCGCCGATTAAGGTGTCTTGAAAGTGTTGTCGAGCCGAGTCGGAGGAACTTTCGCGGGGCTTGGGTTGAGTAGCCGCTTGGGCTGAGTAGCGAAGCGTATCGAAGCCAGGCGTATCGAAACCAACGTACGCCCCGAATTTGCACTGGCTGACGATAGTATTGCCGCTTCGGCCGACCTTGCTCTTAGAGACAATGACCACCTCGTCTACCAGCTTTTTCGCTTCCAGGCCGGCTACCAGGGCAGCGAGGCCGCCGCCGATTATCAGGACTTCGCATCGCACATCGGTGCGAGGGATTCTCATGGGTCAAAAAACCCCATCATATACCCAGGTAGGCCTCCCTCACGTAGTCGTTCTCCGAGAGCTCCTCCCCCGTCCCCTGCAAGGTGGTCCTGCCGATTTCCAGAATATAGGCCCTGGTACAGGCCGCTAGAGCATGGGCGACGTTTTGCTCTACCACTAAAACGGTGACGCCTTCGCGGTTAATCTGCTCAATAACCCTGAACAACTCATCCACCAGAAATGGGGCTAACCCCAGAGAAGGCTCATCCAACATGATCAACTTGGGACACGCCATCAGTCCTCTGCCTACGGCCAACATCTGCGCCTCACCACCGGAAAGCGTCCCTGCTGCTTGCCAGGCCCTCTCTTTCAGTATGGGGAAAGTAGTGAACACCCGCTCCATGGATTCCTTCCGCCTCGACTTTGCCTCTGGCATCAGGGAACCCATGAGTAAATTCTCCCTAACCGTCATCTCAGGAAACAACCTTCTCCCTTCAGGAACATGGGCAATACCCAAACTGGCCATTTTATGAGCTGGTAGCTCAGTGAGCTCTTGCCCCAAGAATTCAATGCTCCCTTTTCTCGGCCGTAGCAATCCTGAAATGGTGTTCAAGGTAGTGGTTTTACCAGCACCATTGGAACCTAGCAGGGCAACGATTTCTCCCTCCTTTACTTCAAAGGAGACATCCCATAATGCCTGCACATCTCCATAGTACACATCAATATTATCCACCTTCAACATATTCTTCCCCCAAATAGGCTTTGATCACTTCGGGATGACTAGCTATCTCCTGGGGCGTCCCCCTGGCGATCTCACTGCCAAAATTGATGCACATCATCCTATCCGAAAGGCCCATGATAAACTTCATCACGTGCTCCACCACGAAGCAAGTTATCCCGGAATCTCGAATCTTCTTCACAATTTCCATGGCCGCCTCTATCTCCCTAAGGTTTAGACCGGCCGCAGTCTCATCGAGAAGCATCAGCTCAGGATCTCCAGCCAGGCAGCGGGCTATCTCTACCCTCTTCTTATCAGCGATGGGCAAGTCCTTGGCCAGCATATCCTTACGATGCATAAGCTCACAGAAATCCAAGACTTCCATAGCTTTATCCCTGGCCTTGGTAGCGCTGCTCGTCCGCAGGAAGGCTCCCACCATGACATTCTCCAGAACGGTCATTCGCCTCAACGGCTTGACCACCTGGAAGGTTCTGCCAATACCTAACTTGCAAATCTCGTGAGTGGGCTTTCTGGTGATTGGTATCCCTTTGAAAACGATCTCTCCGCTATTTGCCGTATAGTAGTTGTTGATGCAATTGAAGAGCGTGGTCTTGCCGGAGCCATTGGGGCCGATGAGCCCGAAAATCTCCCCTTGCTCTATGCCCGCGGTTATATCGTTGACCGCCACCAACCCGCCAAATCTCCTCACTACGTGCTGGATTTCTAAATATGCCATTTTATTCACCTCCAGCATATACTGGCTTTCTGCGGCTAAACACTCGCTTTATCTTACCCCAATCGCCGATAATTCCATCGGGAAGGAACATAATGATCAGACAGGCAATGATAGGAAAGATTAAATATGCTAGTGGCCCTATGCCAGCGCGCAATGCCTCGCTAAGTATGGTATAAGCGGCTGCACCGAGGACAGGCCCCCACAAGGTGCCGGCTCCTCCCAGCATAACGCACAACATCATCATTATTGATATGGCTGATAGATTGAATACCGAATGAGGTTCAATATAAGCGATATAGTTCATGTAAACTGCTCCTGCCAGCCCGGTAAAGAAAGCACTGGGTATGAGCGCATATAGCTTGTACTTGGTAGTAGGAATCCCCAGTCCTTCAGCAGCATCCTGGTCTTCTCTAATGGAGACGAAGTAATACCCGTACTTGGAATGCACCAGGCGATAAACGACATAAATGCTCAAGGCCGCTACAGCCAAGGCAATGTAGTAATAAGGCAATTTCTGCGCACCCCAGGTGCGGGAGAAAATCATACCTACCGCTCCAGCAGTCACCGGCTCCCAGTTAATAAACACTATGCGGAATGTCTCGCCTAGAGCCAGCATGGCCAGGGCGAAATAAGCACCACGCAGACGGAAAGTGATCAGCCCTATGGGAATACCGATGATAACCGCCAGAAGGGGGCCTGCTATCATCCCCCACCACGGTGATGTACCCCAGTGAAGGTGGAGAAGCCCGCCCCCATAGGCACCCAGGCCAAAAAAGACGGCATGGCCAAAGGACACCTGGCCGCAGTATCCCCCCAGCAAGTTCCAGGCCGTGGCCATAGTTACCCACATCATTATCAGGATGAGCACGTGCTGAAAATAACTGCCCAAAAAGGGAGGAATTGCTACAACCACCACCCCTAAGATCGCCAGCAAGAACCAATTCTTTTTTGTCATGCCTTACCTCCCAATTATCGTTTTGAGCCCACCAGGCAGGAACAGAAGCACCAGAAGGAAAATGATCAAGCCGACCACATTACTGTATCCTGGGGACCAATAAGTAGCGCCGAAGGTTTCCGCAACACCTAGAAGCAAGCCACCAGAAAGGGCTCCCACCGTGCTCCCCATGCCTCCCAGAACGGTGATGACAAAGCTCTTGGTCAGATACGGGCCCCATATATCGGGGAAGAGATAAAATACGGGTAGAAGCAAAGCCCCCCCGGCCGCAGCCAGAGCCGTGCCCAAACCAAAGGTGAAGTTAGTAATGCGCTTGGCATCCACTCCCATATATATCGCCGCATCCTTATCCTGAGCCGTGGCCACGACCGACCGCCCTAAATCGGTCCTGGTGAGAAAGAGGTGTAGGCCAGCAACAAACGCCATAGCAATGACAAAACTAACTAGATAAGGAACGCTAATTGACATATCGCCAACGTAAAAGCACTTGCTAGAGAACGGTGTATAGGTAGACTGATAGTCAGAGGAAAAGATAAGCCTGACAATCTCAGTGATAGTTAAAGCCAGGGCCAGGGTTAAGAGAACCTGACTCTGAGGTAGGATGGTCTCCACCCCAGCGACCCTCTCGATAGAGTACTTCTGAAGGAAATAGCCAATGCCAAACAGGATAACCATGGCCGGGATCATACCGATGTATGGATGCAGCCCAAAAGATTTGAACAGAACAAGGCAGACATACATCCCTACCATCATCAGGGCCCCATGAACCAGGTTGATGATTTTCATCACCCCCATTATCAGGGTCATGCCGATAGCAATAATAGCATAAATACCCCCAATCAGTACGCCGGTGATAAGTGTCTGACCAAGTAAAGTCATATTAGATCACCTCCATTTTTTACTAAAAGATAAATAAAGAGGGGGATAACATAACATCCCCCTCTTTTACTATTATTATCACCTGTCCTCGTACTTGGGAACAGGGAAGACGTAGTCGGCTGAAGCTGCGTCCTTGGGCCAGACAACCTCTTGTTTCATGTTTTGCCATTGCATGACATAGGTAAGAGGCAACCCCTGGTTGTAGTAATGGTGCCCCATATCATCGGTCCACTCTTTATGCTCTATCACACCCATGGCTGTCATTAGCTTTGTCTCTCCAAGGGCCTCTTTGATGGTCTCCCGGTTGATTTCCTTTCCGGCAGCATCAATTCTCAACAGAGCATCAAGAGCTACCTGCCAGGCAGCATAACCCTGGGCTCCATGATAATCAGCCTCCCTCCCAAAGGACTCCAGATAGCCGTCGTAGTATTTCTGGTTAGTCCACTCCACACCAGCCAGAGTCCCTTTCCAGGCAGCCAGTGGGCTCCAGTTTGCCGTGGTGAGGATATAGTTAGCGTGCTCGCCAGCTAACTCCACGAACTCTGGCATGGTATAGCCTCCAGCCTGACCCATGTAGGCGAGGACATTGACCCTCAGTTCCGCCGCCTGCCGAGCGATCAGGCCCGCATCGGTAAGATAGGAAACGGCCATGATCATGTCCGGGTTAGCTGCCTTCACCTTAGACAGCATGGGCTTGAAGTCTGTGGCAGTGGAGTCATAGGGGGTGTCAACGACGAGCTCAATGCCCCTTTCCTCAAAGCCGGCTCGGAGACCCTCTGCCGAGCTAGTGCCCCAGTCGGTCATCTCATAAAACAGGGCTACTGTCTTCACGCCCCCTGGTATGAGCACTTCGTCCACAAAGCCCCACATGGCATCAGCATAGTGAGTCGCCGGCACTCGAGCGCCTGAGAATACCCATTCGTAGCCTGCCGTGGTGATGTCATCTTTGGAGGCGTTGACCAGGATATGAGGAACCTTGAGATCATTGGCCGTGGCAGCCTGGGTCACGCCACAGGCGCTGGAATAACCTCCGATCACCAGATCCACCTTATCCAGGGTAGCCAACTTCTCCTCAGCCGATTTAGCCGTGGCGGGATCCCCCCTGTTATCCTCGACTATGAAACTGATTGCCCTACCGCCTACTTCACTAACACCAAAATCGCGATAGGCCAACTGGACGGATTCCCAGTCCATTGTCCCGAAGTCAGCCTTGGGTCCCGTCAGTGATAAGTTAATGCCAATCTTGATGGGGCCCGTGGCCGATGGTGCTACGGTGACCAGGACCTCTTTCTCGACCACCACTTCCTTCTCCACCTCGACGGTGACCGGGACCTCTTTCTCGACGACCACCTCCTTCTCGATCACCTCAGGAGTGGGCGTAGCGCAGGCGGCCACGAGGCTGGCCAATACGGCCACGACTACCAGTAATGTTGCAAACCTTTTCATTTTCTTTCCCTCCTTAGTTGGATAGAGTAACTGGAACCGAATAGCCCCCCAGCCCCCCAATCCTGGGGGGAGTAGAATGGTTTCCCCCCAGGGTTGGG
>CAYNWI010000102.1:0-2485 GCA_964400825.1 uncultured Anaerolineae bacterium
AGACGGCCATGCCGCGCACCTGTCCCCACGGTCGCCCGACGATGATTCATTTGAGTGCTGCGCAACTGGCGCGCGAATTTGGAAGACGATAGGAGAGCAAAGGATTATGGCTAAGCGAAAGATCAAGGATTTGCCCCTAGAGGATCGTCCCAGGGAGAGGTTGCTCGTTGAGGGTTCAGAAGTCCTATCAGATGTCGAGCTCTTAGCTATTCTGCTTGGCTCAGGGACCAAGGGAAAGTCAGCCTTGGATATCGCGCAGGAATTGTTCGATAGATTTGGTGGTTATCGAGGCATCGCGGGGCGGGGCATAGCCGAGTTAATGGAGATCGAGGGTATGGGGGAGGCGAAGGCAGCGGTAATTGCTGCCGCCTATGAGATCGCGACGCGTATCGTCGAGATGGTACTCGCGGATTTGGATCTGAAAAGGAGGGCTCGGAATGCCTAACAGCCAGCAGTCCTTGGCACAAGTTCGTAGTCCCTTTGCTGTGCGAATGAGTGAGCGAAGTGCCAATGCCCTCCTGGTGGAGTGGATTAACCGCCTCATTGAGGATGAGAATCTGCCTATTGGCCGGGCTAAGCAAGAGGTGCTTCTCTACGACAAGACCTCGCCTGATGTACTGATCCCTCAAAGCAAAACTTCTCCCGATGTCCTGCTGTTGATCGAGCTAAAGCCACCCTACTGGGACATCCACAACAATAAGCTGGTGGATGACGCTTTTCTTAAAGCTGGCAAGGTGGCGGCCAAGTACTTCGCCACCTGGAATGTCAACCGCCTGGCTCTTTTCGACGCTCGAGCTGTGGATAGGCCCTACGTTGAGAGAATCGTGAACGTCTACGACCACGTGGCCAGTATTGAAGTTCTGGACGACTTGGAGCGGCCTGAAGTCGAGGTTCAGGTCAAAGCTTTCCTACGACAGCTTTTGACGGAGCTGGTCGAAATTGAGATCGGGCGCAAGCCTCGCCCCAAAGTCAACGTTGATGAGATTTTCATCTCTCGTCTGCACTCTTGCGTTAGCGCCCTGACGAGATCCTACAGCCGCCTCATCTCTAAACGGGCTACCAAAGACTTAGACTTCTTGGGGCGGCTCAAAAAGTGGTTTGTGGAGCAAAGCTGGGCCTTTTCCCATAGCCCCGATGACTACGACAAGATTGCCCGTCAGGCAGCTTATCTCCTGGTGAACAAGATACTGTTCTATACCGCCCTGCAATCCAAGTTCAATTTTGATCCTCTGGAGATACCCGCCAATCTCACCAGGGGGGATAGGCTGCAAAAAATCCTTCAGCTCTATTTTGACGATGTACTGGACATTGACTATGAGACGATCTTCACTACCGATTTCATTGATGAGATTGCCTTCCCTCAGGATTATCGGGCCATCGAGATCGTGCGCGGCTTGGTTAACGATGTGCATCGCTACAAAATTGCCGAGATCGGCTATGAGATATTGGGCAACATCTTTGAGGGATTGATCCCAGTGGATGAGCAGCGCAAGCTGGGCCAATATTTCACCCGTGCCGATGTTGTTGACCTTATTCTCAAGTTCTGCCTGCGCGGTGTTGGCGATTACGTGCTCGACCCTGGCTGTGGGGCAGGTACTTTCTTGAAACGGACCTATCGCCACAAGAGGATCATGGATTCGCGCCTAAAGCATGAGGAGATTTTGGCTACCCTCTGGGGAGTGGACATCGCCAAATTCGCTGCCCATCTGGCCACCATCAACTTAGCCATCAATGACCTGGGCAGCGAGGAGAACTACCCTCGCATCGTCCACAACGACTTTTTCGCTGAGGAACCGACCGCCATTGCCTTCTCTGTGCCCAAGCGTCGCACTGCAAACGTGTCCGGTGTTAGTGGCAAGTATCGGGAGGTTGAGCATCCGGAGCATTTCGACTGCGTGGTGGGTAACCCTCCTTACACCCGGCAGGAGTGGATGGAAGACTTGATAGGCGATGAGGGTTACAAAGAGGGTCTCATCGAGAGGGCCACGACCGATCAGAACGGCAAGCGAATCGCTACCATCAGTAAACGGGCGGGCATCCACGTCTACTTCTTTGTCCACGGCACGAAGTTTTTGTCCGATGGCGGGCGCTTTGGCTTCATTGTCAGCAATTCCTGGTTGGATGTGGGCTACGGCAAGGGGCTGCAGGAGTTTTTCCTCAAGAACTACAAAATCCTGGCCATCATTGAGTCCAAGCTGGAGCGTTGGTTCGTCGAGGCCGACATCAACACCTGTATCGTTATCTTGGAGAAATGTGCTGATGAAGAGGAGCGCGATGAGAACATCGTGCGCTTCGTGCAACTGAAGCGCAAGCTGGAGGATCTCATCCCTCGTGCAGGGAAGTCTCTGCAGGAGGACGCGGAGCGTTTGCACGAAGTGGACCTTTTGATTCAGCACGTCATGACCAAGTACGAGTTCTACCGCAACGAAGACCTGCGCATCTATCCCATCAAGCAGGCGGCTCTCTGGGAGGAAGGGTACGATAG
>CAYNWI010000102.1:2585-6819 GCA_964400825.1 uncultured Anaerolineae bacterium
ACCAGAGGATTTGAGCCTGAAAGTGTTGATGGTGCACCAGGACAAAGAGGACCTGGCTGGCACCAACGTCCTCAAATACATCGAGTTTGGCGAGAGCGAAGGATACCATCTGCGCCCAACTTGTGCCTCTCGGCCGCGGTGGTATGACCTGGGACCGAGAGAGCCAGGGAATGTGTTGTGGCCTATGATTCATTATCAACGTCAGTTAGCTCCCTTTAACCTACATTCCTTTCAGGTGGATCATAACTTGTTTGAAGTCCTTCCTAAGAGCAAGGGGATTCGTATCAGGGCTTTATGTGCTCTACTAAACTCTACTTTTTCGAATCTCATTCGGGCATTCGTAGGTCGAACAACTCTTGGACAAGGAGCCCTGAAGACCGAAGGGATAGACATTGAGAAAATATCAGTCCTTGACCCTCGCCAGCTCAGTAAAGAGCAGTCGGATGCTCTTGAGAGTGCTTTGGATGCGTTGGCCGAAAGGCCTGTAGAATCCATCTTCGAGGAGGTAAAGAGAGAGGATCGTCGCCGATTGGACAACGTGGTCTTCGATATCTTGGGGCTTTCGGAAGAAGAACGAGAGGCGGTCTACGAAGCGGTGGTGGATTTGGTGCGTGCCCGCATTCAGCGCGCGGAGAGTGTAGCCAAACAGAAGAAACGTAAGGAGAGCGTTGACGTGGGCTGGGTGACGGATTTGGTGTTGCAAGGGGCACGCGCGGAAGAGCTAGCCCAACTCTATCAGGAGGCTCTGGCCCAGGAGACGCGGGTTCTACCCATCGGTCGGCTTGATGACGAGCCCTTCGTCGAACGGGAGCTTTGGGGCTACTGGGTCAGGACTAAGGGACGTGACGTGTTGAAGTGTGATGCTGAAGAGGAGGCCCGCTATGTGGCCGCCTTGACTAAGGTGGGGTTGGAGGAGATCAGAATGCCCACCGACCCTGCTTACGTGGCGGCGATTGTGGATCAAATAGAAGCCATCGTCGAGGAAGTCCAAAAACGCCTGGATTTCTACCTCGAAACCATCCCCGACCGCAAGGTGTGTCGGCAGATCACCCGCAAGGTCTGGAGCGCGGTGGCGGCGAGGGTAAAAGAGGCACAAGCATGATGAAGCAAACTTGCGAAAATCGAGAATTTGTGGTTTAATATGTGCAGGGGGAAGTGTCGGAATTGGCAGACGAGCGTGACTTAGGATCACGTGGGCCTAGCCCGTGAGAGTTCAAATCTCTCCTTCCCCACCAACACATCAACCAGCAAGTCGAGCGGAAGTGGCTCAGTGGTAGAGCATCTCCTTGCCAAGGAGAAAGTCGCGGGTTCGAATCCCGTCTTCCGCTTCATTTTTTGGCTGTTCTCAAAACGTAGAACCGAGGGGTTGGATGTACAGCGAATTGGTCATGGAACACTTCACGAACCCACGCAACGTGGGGGTCATCGAGGACGCCGACGGGGTGGGTAAAGAGGGCAACCCAGTCTGCGGCGACCTGATGGAGATCTTCATCAAGGTCAAGGATAACCGCATTGACGACATCAAGTTCAGGACCTTCGGCTGCGGGGCGGCGATAGCGACCAGCTCGATGGTCACGGAGATGGTCAAGGGAAAGACCCTGGACGAGGCCCTGGAGGTTAGCAACAAAGCGGTGGCCAAGGCTCTGGGAGGTTTGCCTCCCATCAAGATGCACTGCAGCAATTTGGCCGCCGACGCTTTGCACAAGGCCATCGAAGATTACCGCGCTCGGCAGGATTCGGGGGACGGTTGATGATGCGGCCAGGGGAGGGCAGCCGGGTCGTAGCAGCCTTGAGCGGCGGGGTGGATAGCTCCACCACGGCGGCCCTTCTGGTGGAGCGGGGCTACGACGTGATCGGTGTCATGATGCGCCTCTGGGCCGAGGAGGGTCAGGGCGGCGCCACCAACCGCTGCTGCTCCCCCGAAGCCGTGGAAGACGCTCGCCGCGTCTGTCATATCTTGGACATCCCTTTCCACCTGATCAACTACGAGCGGGAGTTCAAGAGGGAGGTCGTTGACCTCTTCATCGCCGAATACGCTCGCGGTCGCACCCCCAACCCCTGCCTGGCCTGCAACCGCCACGTCAAGTTCGATCTCCTGCTCCGTCGAGCCCTGGCCATGGATGCCCAATATCTGGCCACGGGTCACTATGCCAGGGTGCGGCAGGTGAATGGCCGCTATCAGCTTCTCAAGGGCTGCGACGGGGGGAAGGATCAGTCCTACGTACTCTACATGCTGGGGCAGGAAGAACTTCAGCACCTCCTCTTACCTCTGGGCGATTACACCAAGCGGCAGGTACGGGCTATGGCTCGTCAGCGGGGTCTGCCCGTAGCCGACAGGGCTGAGAGCCAGGACCTCTGCTTCCTCGCGGATAACGATTACCGCCGCTTTCTGCAGGTCCAGGCGCCGGAGACCGTTCGGCCTGGCCCCATCCTGGACACGGCGGGATGTACCATCGGTCAGCACAAGGGGCTGCCTTTCTACACCATCGGCCAGCGGGAGGGCCTGGGCATCGCTGCTTCGGAGGCCCTCTACGTCATGCAGATTGACGTGACTCGCAACGCGCTGGTGGTGGGCACCAAGGCGGAGCTGGGGCAGCGGGAGCTGGTGGCCACGGAGGTCAGTTACGTCTCCGGGCAAGTTCCACAGCAGCCTCTGGAGATCACGGCCAAGATCCGCTACCAGGCCGTCGAGTCCGAGGCAATTCTCACTCCTCTCCAGGATAGCCGGGCTCAAGTTACATTCGTCCAGTCGCAGCGGGACATCACACCGGGGCAGGGCGTCGTTTTCTATCAAGGTGAGATCGTACTCGGTGGGGGGATAATCAGTTAACATGCAGATACTTCTTTCGCCTCCTCTAGTCTTGTCTCTAATCATCGCCAGTGCCTACGCTGCCTTTTTCAACCTGTGGCAGGGCGGGAGCGCCAGGGACTTGCTGGTTTATCTGCTGGCCTGCTGGCTGGGGTTCGCCATCGGGGAGCTGGTGGGAGATCTTTTGGGCCTGGACATCCTGATGATCGGTCAGATCCACGTCTTGGAGGGAACCGTCGGGTCTTTGGTGCTCCTGTTCCTGGCCAAGTGGCTAAAGCCGTGATAGCTTCGATTACGTTTTGACTATCTGGTGGGCGTGTGATATAATGGTGCACAATCCAGCGATAACAAAGGAGAGCAACGTGAACGAGTCCGAGAAGAAGAACTACCAAATAGCCCTTATCGGTATCCTGGTGGTCGTAGTGGTGTTGTTGGTCGTGATGTGCTATTTGCTCTTCAATCACAAAGAAGAGACGGCTATCATCAAAGACATCTCCATCATCGTCCTCGCTCTCGAATCCATCGTGGTGCTGCTGCTGTTGGGAGTGGTCGTCGGCATGGTGTGGTGGTTGATCCAGACCCTGGAGAAGAAGATCACGCCGATCCTCGACACCACCAACGAGACGGTCAGCAACGTGAGCGAGACGGTCAACACCGTGCGGGGGACGGCCACTTTTATGAGCGACACCGTCGTGTCGCCGGTAATCAAGGTGGTCAGTTATGCCTCTGGGGTGAAGAGGGCGATAAAAACGTTGACCAAATGGCGAAGTATGCGCCGTGACTAGAGCGCGCAGCTAAATTTTGAGATTAGGAGGGATTGACAATGGCTAACGACAATGGTGGGAGTGCCTGGTTTGTAGCGGGGTTCATCGTCGGCGGGTTGGTGGGGTTTGCGGCAGGCTTGCTCATGGCCCCTCAGGCCGGCGAGGAGACCCAGGCACAGCTCAGGGAGAAGGGCATCGAGCTCAAAGGCCGGGCCGAGGAACTGGCATTGGAGGCCAGGAAGAGAGCCGAGGAGCTTCAGGAGAAAGGTCAGTTTACCCTGAAAGAGCGAATCGGGGAGGCCGTCGCCGAAGGCAAGGAGGCCGCAGCCAAGAAAAAAGAGGAGCTGATGGCCAAGCTGGAGGCGGAAAAAGGCAAGGCCAAGGTTGAAGCTGAGGTCTAAGCCCGCCTTGACTATTTGCTGGCTTCTCAATTGAGTGGTCTCCCGCTTGGGTGTTGTTGAACTGTTGCCGGGGTGCTGCACCCTGAAAGGGCAAAGGGTGCTAAGAGCGTCCTGAAGCTGAGCGTCCTTCAGGATGCTTTGTTCTGCATCCCTCAGGCCAAAAACAAGAAAAATGGGTAGACGAGAGAAGGACAAACCACCGCATTGGCAATGTCGTTGGCCTAATCCACACGTTGGTCGCTATTGGAAGCGGCAACTGT
>CAYNWI010000102.1:6919-8382 GCA_964400825.1 uncultured Anaerolineae bacterium
CCGCTTCGACCCACAGGCTGACATTGTACTTTACCATGGGAATGTAAGTGATTTTGTTGCTACCATCCCCGATGACTCGGTAAGCCTAATTGTTACTTCACCTCCTTACAACCTGGGTAAAGAGTATGAAGACCGTGTTTCTATTGGGAGATATCTAGATACACAGGCGCAAGTCATTGCTGAACTCTATCGTGTACTCAGGGAAGATGGAAGTGTTTGCTGGCAAGTAGGTAACTTTGTAGAGGACGGAGAAGTTTACCCTTTGGATACTCTCTACTATGATATTTTCAAGAAGCTGGGCCTACACTTGAGGAATCGGATTATCTGGCACTTTGGACATGGCCTACATGCTTCCAGGCGTTTCTCAGGACGCTACGAGACCATATTGTGGTTTACCAAAAGTGACGATTACGTCTTCAACCTCGACGCTGTACGTGTGCCCTCCAAATACCCAGGTAAACGGCATTACAAAGGCCCGAAAAAAGGTCAACTATCGGGTAATCCTTTAGGTAAGAACCCATCGGATGTTTGGGAATTCCTGGCCCAGGAATGGGAAGCTGCTTTTTGGAATGTTCCAAATGTGAAATCTAATCATCCAGAAAAGACGATTCACCCTTGTCAATATCCTATCGCCTTGATTGAGAGATGTGTCTTGGCGTTGACAAACGAGGAGGATTGGGTATTCGATCCCTACGTGGGAGTTGGAACTTCGCTGATTGCTGGCATAATACACAATCGTCGTGTAATGGGCAGCGAGCAAGAGGCCAAGTATGTTGACATTGCCCGCGAACGCCTTCGGGCATATTTCAATGGTGTACTGCCTTACCGTCCACTTGGGAAACCTGTTCATCAGCCTACGGGAAGGGAAAAGGTGGCACAAGTGCCGAAGGAGTGGCAAAGCACAACTCAAGGGCATCTATTGGAAAGAAAAGGGAAATACAAGTGAAAATTGTAGGCTTATATTCGTTCAATGGTGGCAGGGAGGTCATTGATGCACAGTTTGCAGCCGAGTTACGTGATGTAGAACAGATTATCACGGCAGTAGACAGTGGGAAGCTCAAGACAAAGACCAGCCGCGAAAAGACCATGCCCGGAAGAAAACTGTATAGTCCTCGTGCGCTCAACAAGGCTTTCAAAACGGAATTTGAAGAACGGGGATGGTGTACTCATAGGGTTGCGTGTGAATATCCAACGCAGTACTATATCAAGGACTACCAACTGGACGGTTCGTTCTCGGGTGCTTTTCGCGAGATGGATTTTGTAAAGAACCGCGTAGGCGTAGAAATACAGTTTGGAAAGTACGCCTTTATGGTCTACAACGTCTGCGCCAAAATGACGATATTCCACAAACTTGATGTGATTGATGTCGGACTTGAGGTTGTGCCGGTCAAAGAGTTTGCCGACGAGATGTCAACAGGCGTTTCGTATTTTGAACAGTTCGTATGGGATCTGGAACGACGTGG
>CAYNWI010000103.1:0-8374 GCA_964400825.1 uncultured Anaerolineae bacterium
ATCGCCGCTTGCCTGGGCAACGAGCCTGATGGGTCTGATTTAGCGGAAACTATAGCCTGAGCAGGGTGGAACATTCTTTCTCGATTGGACTCTAAGGAAAGAGGTTGGACTTTACTTTTCGATATATGTTGGAAAGGGAGACCAGAGAAGAATACCTCCAGGGCATGGCGCTCTGTGGATCTGTGACGCTGCAGCGACCGGAAACACCCTTACAGCTAAGAAAGTTGAGGAGATTCTGAACATGATGCGCGAAGGTGAACTTGTCGAATGTGAAGTAGCACAAACACCTCTAGTAGTTCATCCTCCAAAGCAACTTCTGCAGCCGAGAGCCGTGAGCCAGCGTGCCGTCTATGTTTTCCAAATGGATTTCAGGTATGACATTGCAGACGTCTGGGTCACAGTGGAGCGCCAAAGGAAGAAACGTATTTTTGTCAAGCTAATTATCCGTGAAGACATAAAAGAAGCTCTTGCTCAATATCTAGAGTCAAAGGGTGTTTCAGAAGATAATGTTTATCCAGAGTAAATGGCATCACTCAATAGCACTGCACAACCAGTCGCTTTTGGGGCGAAACATCAACGACGGCATCCGGATAGTCTTTGGAGATCACTATGCAGAAAGACCCATATGTAGTCTTGCAAGTTGCGTATCACGCTGAGCAAGAGGTCATCGAAGCAGCCTACAGGAGATTGGCTCGGAAATATCACCCGGATGTAAATCGTAGCCCGCAAGCAAATGCGCGGATGCAGGCGATCAATTGGGCCTATGAGGTATTGAAGGATCCTGTCAGGCGAGCAGAGTATGATCGGAGACGAGAACGTCAGCAAGACTGGCGCGAAAACTACCCTCCACCTCCCCCAAGAGAGGAACGGCAACACCGGCCTCCCCCTCGTCAACAGCCTGAAGCACCACGCTCTTCTACAGAGTCACAAGAAGGCAAAGGGACTTCAGAGTCGCAACCGCCTCAGACATCAGTTCTCATCAGCCTTGCCTTCGCAGTGCTCCTGCTCATGTCGTCGTATGGCCTAACATTCGCGTTCGGTCAAATCCTTGCAGAATCCCGGGCACATCTCTTATACATTCCAAGCCTGATTGGCCTACTCTGGAGCTTGGTGATAGCCATTGTGGGTGCTCATGGATGGAAGCCAGGCCAAGCGACCATTTTTCGCTTCTTCATAGCTTTGGTGCTCTCAGTTTTCCCAGTTATCGCCTGGATCCCTTGCTACTGGAGCGGAAAAGCAATCGTCAGATGGATAAAGAGAATGCACATGGGAGAATATTCAAAATCCGATGTCTCCCGTCCTCACGAGAAATCGCAACCTCGTTGGCCCGTTGCGATCTATGGTGTTGTTGCAACGGGCCTGGCCATGTTCGTTTTTGGGGATGTGGCATCAATAATCGAATTCTTCGACAAGGGCACTGAGGTCACCGCTACCCCTATCACTGTCTATGTGTCTACCTACCAAGGGCCTGGGATAACCATGAAGTATCCTACCGCATGGGAGTTGGAGGCCCATTTGGATGAGAACTCCATATCGGTCTGGGATCCCTCGCACTGCTGTTTCATTCTCCTGTCGTGGGGGCCAGTCACAGTGCCTGAGGGCGTGGATCCCGAGATGCTCTACAGGCAAGAAAGGGAAACTGCCCATGAGTCTGTCGTAGAGCGTTGGGGACACGACGAGGGTTTCGAGATACTTCGAGAATACCGGCTTGGGCACGGACCCGTTTTTGAATTCCGATATAGGGACGAAGAGGGAGTCCTGCTCCAAAAGCGAGTCTACTCATACCATGATGTGGAAACTGGGCGATATGTCATTTGGGGATGGACATCCTGCGATAGCACTGGTGAAGATGCATTTAGTTACTGCCTTGCCCTAGAAGATGAACTGTTTGACATGCTTGCTCAGAGCGTCATCTTTGAGCCAACTAGCACATCGGCACTGATTCCCACCGATACACCCACCGTCATCCCCACACCAACCAGCATGCCTACTGCCACCCCGACGCCAACTAGAACACAAAGGCCAACCCTCACTCCCGCGCCAGTAATCCCCGGTACACCACTGCCACCTGGCACGACGCCCTTCGACCCTAACCGGGAACAGCCGGGCTATACCTACGCCGGCGATGCCTTCTGTGGCTCAGATGAGGCGGAAATCGGCCTGATTGAGTTCGTTGACTTCCAGTCAGCGAGAAACCGCCACCACTTCCTGGGAGACTGGCCTGATCTGGAGAAAGAATACGTAGAGTCGGGCAAGGTGCGGTTCATCGTCAAGCATTTCCCGGCCCTCGATCATGCCCAGGGGTTCACAGCGGCCGAGGCAGCCGAATGTGCCGGGCAGCAGGGGGCCTTCTGCTCCATGTACGATCTGCTCTTCACAAAACAGGAGGAGTGGAGTCAGTTGGATGACGTCACCGCCGCGTTCAAAGAGTATGCTGCTGAGTTGGACCTGGATGCTGATACCTTCGCTACCTGCCTGGACGAGGGCCAGACGGCGGAAAAGGTGATGCAGGATTTCACCATCGGGCAGGATAACCAGTTTCCCCCGGCACCGCAGTTCTTCATTTTCAAGGGAGAGCAGGGCGGCTATGTGCCTCTCGACCAACTTCAGGAGGCCATCGGGGAGTTGCTGGGGGAGCCAACGCTGACCGCAACTCCCAGGCCAACTGAAACTCCTAGCCCGACTGCAACTCCTAGGCCAGCCGAGACTTCCAGGCCCGGTGTTTCGCGCAGAGACGAATTGCTGGATGCAGTGACAGTGGCCAGGGAGGCAGCACGAAGCATTGCTTGGGACATGGACAAGTGCGTGACTTTGCGCAGAGAGGACTGCGGCGACTTTGACATGGTGATGCTGCGCTACGAGGAACTCTTAGCCGCCCCCACGTTTACGGTCGGACCCGACTTGCAATACGTTTACAAACTGTACCGCGAAGCCGTAGACGGCATTCTTGCTAAAGGGGGCGATATGTACAACTGCGTCAAGAATGACTGCCCTACAGTCCCATTCATAACATGGGGGCCTGCTCGGACGGCAATTGAGGAAGCTGAACGCAAGTTCAACGATGCGATCGTTCTGTTGGGGGGAATCCCCTAACGCCCGCATTGTCCGAGAGGGCGAAGCTTTATCACCAGAGTTAGCCATCTCCAATTTTCGGGGGGTAGAAAACCAAGCCTACTCGCTCAATTCTTGGGGCCGGGAAAACTACGAAGCTGACACACTGCAAATAGTGTCAACGCAACAGGCCACATGAGGCGCGATTAGGGCGACAAGTGGCGGGCGACGTGGCTACCCACAAAGGAGACACTCTTGGGCAAAATTCGCTTGTCCATCGAAAGGAGATTTCACTAATGAGAAGAAACAAGCTACGCCTCTTGAAAGTTATGCTGTCTTGCGCTATTGTGTTCTTCATCGCCACTCCACTGGCACCGCTGGCCTTCCAGGCAACCTCCATTGTAGCAGGCCCAAATGCCTCGGGCTGGCAGATCGAGATCGTGGACAGCGCGGGCGGCGTATATACCTCGCTGGCCCTGGATGGGGATGGGTATCCGCACATCAGCTACTGCCACAGCGATGATTTGAGGTACGCCTACCAGGACGCCTACGGCTGGCATGTCGAGATTGTGGACAGTGAGGGATCCTGTGACGACTCTACTTCACTGGCCCTGGATCAAGACGGGTATCCACACGTCAGCTACTACGACGATACCAACAACGACCTGAAGTACGCCTACCAGGACACCTCTGGCTGGCACATTGAGACCGTGGATAGCGATGGCAGAGACACCTCCCTCGCCCTGGATGGGGACGGGTATCCGCACATCAGCTATCACGGCAGCGACGACCTGAAGTATGCCTACCAGGATGCCTACAGCTGGCACATCGAGACCGTGGACAGCGAGGGCGATGTCGGCGAGGACACCTCCCTCGCCCTGGATGGGGACGGGTATCCGCACATCAGCTACTATGAAGAGTATCTCAACTACGACCTGAAGTATGCCTACCAGGACGCCTACGGCTGGCACATCGAGACCGTGGACAGCGAGGGCAATGTCGGCGAGGACACCTCCCTCGCCCTGGATGGGGACGGGTATCCGCACATCAGCTACTACGACCGCAGCAACGACCTCTTGAAGTATGCGTGCCAGGACACCTCGGGTTGGCATATGGAGATTGTCGATGGGGACGTCAGCACCAGCTCCCTGACCGTGGATGACGATGGACATCCTCACATCAGCTACTTCGTCGGTATTCACTATGATCTTAAGTACGCCTATCGGGACGACTCTGGCTGGCACATCGAGACCGTGGACAGCGAGGGACATGTCGGCCACTCTAACTCCCTGGCCCTCGATGGGGACGGCTATCCACACATCAGCTATTTCGACGACACCAACGATGACCTGAGGCACGCCTATAAAGGCATTCCCCGCTGGCACATAGAGACCGTGGACACAGAGGGGCGAGTCGGCTTCGACACCTCCCTGGCCGTGGATGACGACGGACATCCCCACATCAGCTACCTCGATCTGGACAACTACGACCTGGACTACGCCCATAAAGATGCCTCCGGTTGGCACATCCAAACTGTGGACAGCGAGGGGCCTGTCGGCCACGACACTTCCCTGGCCGTGGATGACGACGGACATCCCCACATCAGCTACCACGACTCTGGCAATGGCGACCTGAAGTACTCGTACCACGATGTCTCTGGCTGGCACATCCAAACCGTGGACAGCGAGGGGTGGGTCGGCTTCGACACCTCATTGACCCTCGACGCGAACGGATATCCGTACCTCAGTTACTATGCTCACCCCCCGTACTACGACCTGAAGTATGCCCATCAAGACGCCTCGGGCTGGCACATCAAGACTGTGGACACAGGGCTGAGCTACGATGGCGGACAGACCTCTCTGGCCCTAGATGGTGCCGGCTATCCCCACATCAGCTACTCCGACTGTTACAATGACGATCTGAAGTACACCTACCAGGACGCGAGCGGGTGGCACATCCAGACCGTGGATAATGTGGGAGATGTCGGCACATACACCTCTCTAGCCGTGGATGGGGACGGGTATCCACACATCAGCTACTACGACGAGATCAATGGTGACCTGAAGTACGCCTACCAGGACGCCTCTGGCTGGCACGTCGAGACTGTGGATTTCGTAGGAGATGTCGGCAGGTATACCTCACTGGCTCTGGATGGGGATGGCCATGCGCACGTCAGCTACCTCGACTACACTCACACTGACCTGAAGTACGCCTACCAGATTGGCTCTGCCTGGCACATGGAGACGGTAGACAGCGACGGGTGTGTTGGGGAGTATACTTCCCTGGCCGTGGATGCGGCCGGGTATCCACACATCAGCTACTTCGACTGGGACAACGGGGACTTGAAGTACGCCACCCTTGCCAGTGACGGCGATGACATCCCCAATGCTATCGATAACTGCCCCTTCACCTATAACCCAGGACAGGAAGATGCTGATGGGGACGGGGTAGGCGATGTGTGCGATAACTGCCCTAACGACCCCAACCCTGATCAGGTAGACAGCGATGGCGACGGCTTAGGCGATGCCTGTGACCCCATCCCGACGAGCACACCAACGTTGACCCCAACCTCCACTCGGACGCCCACACCGACTGCTACCCCCACAGACACACCAACCAGCACGCCTACTAATACCACTACCGAGACGCCTACGAGCACCCTAACCCACACGCCAACGGTAACACCCACTGCGACCGCAACCGCCATACCGACTGGCGTCTATACCGTCTGTCTCCCCCTGGTTCACAAGCACAGGCCGCCGCAGGCCAAACTGGGGGTGGATTTTGGAGCGATGCTCACGTTCCCTGACGTACTCGATTATGATCTCCCTCTGGCCAGGCAAATGGGGGCGCATTGGATGCGGGTCTTTTTGCCCTGGCTCGGGATCGAGACGTCGCCTGGGGAATATGACTGGGAAGAATACGATGCCGTGTTCGCCCGCGTCGGCGAATTGGGATTCAGGGCGATAGTCGTCATCTACGGAGCCCCCGACTGGGCGGCGGAGCAGAGCTGCGGCCCCATCTCCGACACGCTGGCCCTGGAGAACTTCCTGGAGGTTCTTGTGCCTCGCTATACTGAGGTCGTAGATGCCTGGGAGTTTATCAACGAACCAGACGGGAAAGTACCCCATTGGTATGGGCCGGCGATAGGATGTTGGGGACTCTATCCCGCTGAGTATGCTCGACAGCTAGAGATATTTTATGCTAGAATTAAGAAACTCGATCCTGATGCTTTGGTTTTCTTTGGTGGCCTGGCCTATGATTATTGGATACATTTCGAGAGAAGTTTTTTTGAAGAGGCACTGCAAAATGGCGCGGGGCCGTATTTCGATGGCGTTAGCCTCCATTACTACCCTTATGGTTCCGAAGAGTTTCCCACGATGGCCCATAAAATAAACGAAATTCGCGACACAATGTTGAGGAATGGGGTCTATGGGAAGAAGATTTGGATAACCGAGACAGGTCAGTGGATCAACTTCGGTCGGAGCGTGGAGCTACAACGCGATTTTATTGTTCGGGAACTCACCCGTGGCTTTGGTGCTGGGGTAGGCAACATCTTCTGGTTTGAGCCCAGGGAGCCTCCTGCATATTGGCAGTGGGAAGGTACAGCGAAGCGATGGCTAATCAGCATCAATCATGAACCCATCAATGGCTACAGCACTTTCCAGAATTTCGCAGCCAAGCTTGAAGGGATGCATTGCCTGGGTGCTTATCAGGATGTGCCTGACGGAATCGAGGCTTACAAGTTCGTCGGCCCGGAGCGCTCGCTCTATATTCTGTGGTCCAATGCGATGACTACGACGGTGAGCATCCCTTCCACAGCCGATGCCGTTCTTACGAACCGAGATGGCGATGAATCCGTCGTTGTCCCCCTCGAGGTGGGGAGGGTGGAGTTTGAGGTAGGAGTGAAGCCCGTGTTCGTCGAGATGTGAAGAAGTAGGATGGGGATGCAAATAGAGAGGAAACCTGAGATCAAAGACAGCGGCAAGGACGGGCCAAGATCGGCTCGTGTCCTGGCTCTCATCTTGATGGGGGCTACGGCCCTGGCGGGATGCGGACACATCCAGGTGAGGGTGGAGGTCGCCTCGCCTGATGTCAAGGCCACCGAGATGGCCATACCCACCGCGCCAGCGCCCAGCCCCAGCCCCACCAGGCCCGCTGAATTCGTTCGCTTGACCTACGATCCAGCCGACCATTCCCAGCCCGCCTTGTCGCCCGACGGTCAAATGGTGGTGTGCATCAGCGACTGGGGCGACCGGCCGGATGTAGTCAGCTTCCCCGTGGAAGGGGGGCAACCCATCAATCTCACTCAGACCCCTTCTGCGCGAGAGGACACGCCGCTCTTTTCACCCGACGGATCGGCCATCGCCTTCGCCTCCGATCGGGACGGCGACTGGAGCCTCTATCTGATGGACACCGACGGCGCCAACGTGCGGCCTGCCCTGACCGGCTGCGCGGGCACGGATGAAGTCCACCCCGCCTTCATCTCTGATGGTCTGACATTGGCCTTCAGCAGCAACCGCGCCGACGGCAACTGGGATATCTACACTGCTCCCATCGGCAGCGAAGTATGGACCCGCCTGACCACCGACCCGTCCGCCGATCGCTTCCCGAACCTGTCGACAGATGGCGGGATGATCGTCTTCCGCAGCGAACGGGACGGCAACAGCGAGGTCTACTTGATGGATGCCGACGGCTCCAATCTGCGTCGAGTGACCGACGCCCCGGCTTTCGATGGCTATCCCTCCATCATCCCGGACGGCAGCGGCGTGATATTCGTCTCCAACCGATCCGGCCAGTGGAACGCCTTTGTGACCAGCCTGGCGGGAGGGGAAGTGACCGCTTTGGAGCAACGTGCGGGCTGGCAGATGGATACGCCGCGTTTGTCCAGCGATGGACGCTGGCTGGTATACGCTGGGGGCCGGACGGGCGGAACCTTTGACATTTACATACGGGAATTTGTCAGTCCGCTCAGGTAGCGGACTATCTGCTCGACACAGCCCTGCGCACATCTGCAAACATCTACCTGAAACTCAGCGACTTACGGCTGGCCTGTTATTTTCATAGTGAGGAGGCTGAGAGATGGTGAACAAACTTTTACCACAGCATACAGTTCAGAGCAAAGCTTGGCGGGAGATCCTATCCCTGCCCCTGGTGCTGGCCTTCCTTTTCGGCCCGCTACTGGGCCTCCAGGCAGCCCCTGCCAGCGCCGATGGGTGGGTGATCCAATGCGCGGACTGCCCCAAGCAGTTCGACAATATGACCAATCGCAGCCTGCGGTTGGACACCGAGGGGCATCCGCACATCGCCTATGGCGGAGACG
>CAYNWI010000104.1:0-6804 GCA_964400825.1 uncultured Anaerolineae bacterium
ATCGAGAGAAGAATATTTAAGGGAGCATTTTTATCTTGCAGATGTGTTGCACTTTGCGAACGAACAGCTACCCCGAGGCGGAGCTATTCTCGCCTTCAACGAGGTGCGAGGATATCTGAGTCGTCAGCATGAGTTCATCTGGGGTCATCCCTCTTTGCAAGGATATGTAGATTATGAGCAATTGAAGACAAGGGATGCCTTGAGGCGAAGGTTGGATGAGATAGGCGTGGAGTATGTCTTGATCAACAATACGGAATGTCCTACACCCGCGCGGGAGCTGGACCCAATCAGAGGAGACTTGCAGCTCGTCTATAGGCAAGGTGAGGTCTATCTGTACAGACTGGTTCCCGGTGAAAATTGACATTTTGTCCCCCGTTTTGTCTATGACATTTCAGACACAGTCCGTCCCAAAGAAACCCGTTCCTACAAGTGTGGTCAGCATTAACTCCTGACCGTACCTGCTCATCGTGAGCCACAAGCCCCTGGGGGACCGCATGGCCGGCCGGCGGTCACTGGCCCGCACCCTCAGTGACAAAGTGAGCGTCACCCTGGCCACACCTGGGAAACCCACTTTGCGTAGCGGGCAGTGCTGCCAGGCCGGCTACGCCGAGGGCTATCAGGGGCATTGGCGCGGCTGGTGGAAGAGGCAGACGCAGTGATGACCTCAGATTACTCGATCTGCCCAAGGACAGCGTTATGAACAGAAGGGGAGATCAAACATTACCTCGCCCGCCTACTGGATTACATCTGGGCTGGTTTGCCCATCGTCACCACGAGAGGCAACTTCATCAGCGAGTTGGTGGGGCAGCACAATCTGGGGAGGGGATGGATTGCGGGGATGTCGAGCAGGTAACTGATGCTCTAGTGGAGTTGCTGGGCACCTTGAATCTACGAGAGATGTATCGCCCTGGCTTTGAGGAGGTTAAAGGTCAGTTCACTTGGGAGAGAGCGTTGGAGCCTCAGCTTTCATGAACCGGCGAAGAGTCCACATCCTCTATGAATATGGCACTGACCTGCGTCCTCATGGCAGTGCGTTTATTCGCTTGCTTCGTCCACTTACCTACCCGACCCTCCGCGAGAGTCTGGAGGTTACCTCTGGTCTGAAGTACAATGGTCAAGAGGTAGATGCAGTGATCGTGGATCGCCTCTGGCGGCCGGATATCTCACCAGCGTTGGCCATAAGTCTGGTGGAAAATGTTCGCCGGGCAGGGGTGCAACTGATCTATACCCTGGACGATAATCTGCTGGACCTCCCAGCGAGGCAACTGCCTTTGGTATCACAAGGCACGGCGTGGCCGACCGAAGAGCATATCTGGGTGGTGCATTTTTTCCTTCGCCAGGCAGACGGCGTGGTGGTGACGACCCCAGCCCTTCAGGAACGACTCTTGGGCTTGAATCCGAACATGGTGGTTGTACCCCAAGCGCTCGACGAACGCCTGTTAGTGGGAGGGGGACCACCTCCAGTTAATTCTCCCTTTGGACAAAGGCGTAAAATGATTGGGTATATGGGCACCTTGACGCACGATGATGACCTGATGATGATCCTGCCCGTCTTTCAAACGATCTGGGAGCGCCATGGTGGCGAGATCGAGTTGCAGATCGTGGGTGGTGTAGGGCGCACAGATACCCTCCAGACTTTGCAAGAGTTGCCGGTGCGCGTGGTTAATCCCAAGCCAGAAGAAACAGAATATCCTCTATTCATGTTGTGGTTCTCCAGCCATCTCCGCTGGGATATCGCGGTTTCACCTCTGAAGGATACTCCTTTTAACCGCTGCAAATCGGATATCAAGTTCCTGGACTACAGCGCGATTGGGGCAGCGGGAATCTACAGTCGGATCCCTGCTTATGAGTCCAGCGTGCGCCATCTGGAAACGGGCTGGCTGGCTGAAAATGAAGTTGAGGCGTGGGTAGAAGCATTGGAGAGGTTGCTTTCTGACGATAGCCTCAGAATGCAACTGGCTCAAAATGCCACCCGCTACCTTTACGCAGAGCGCACCCTGGCTTGCTGCGCCCACAATTGGCTCAAAGCATTGGAAAACCTCCCTGAACGGCGGGAGGGCGGGGCACCCTGAGCACGATGGCCTGCGCCATCCGCCATCATCGAGTGCATCACCACCCACGGGGTTGGGAAAGAAAGATGAAACTATCACTTTATAGCAGTGCCAGCATAGTGTGTTTGAGTATCGCGTTGTTAGTGGCCTGTGCACGCGCTCCCACTGCCACACCTGTAGCCGAGTTACCTACGGCCACTCCCGTAATGGCCGCGTCCTCCACGCCGACTCCCACTCCTACGCCGATGCCAACCAGCACCCCTGTACCACCGGCGTCGCTCACACCCACGCCAGAGCCCACTGCCACGCTAACAGCACCCCCCGCACCAACTGTCACACCAACGCCGCTGCCCACAGCAACCCCCACCCCCACGACGACACCCACGCCCGTCCCAACGCAAGCATCCACTCCCGCACCGGCCAAAGGGCCCGTCATCGCCTACTTCCGCGCTAACGTGACCGAGGCCGATCCAGGGGACGCCATCACGCTGGAGTGGCAGTCCAGTGGTGGCAACCTGGCCTCACTGTATCATCTGATGAATAGCGGTCAGCTCGATGGCTGGTGGGAAGTCGAGCCTGGCGGCTCAATGGAGTACGTCATACCGGCCAACTCCCGCAACTGGGAGGGGTTCGTGCTTTTCGTCCTCGACGAGGCGGAGCACGTGACCCAGGCCACGCTGCAAGTGACCTTGCGCTGCCCCGACGTCTGGTTTTTCTCCCCCGCCCCAGACGAGTGTCCCATCAGCCCACCTATCCTCACCGACGGGGCCGAGCAGCACTTCGAGCATGGCTTGATGCTCTGGATCAAAGCCGAGGACAGGATCTACGCACTCTTCGACGATGGCCTGCAACCCGCCTTCAAGGTTTTAATGGATGAGTGGGACGAAAGCAAGCCAGAGTCGGATCCGAGCATCGTGCCGCCGGCCGGGTTGTATCAGCCGGTGCGGGGCTTCGGCCTGGTGTGGCGAGAGGAGCCTGGCGTCCGCGACCGCCTGGGCTGGGCGGTGGACGAGGAGGCAGGCTACCCGACGGCTGTCCAGCGCACCTCGCGGTACAAGTACAACGTCACCTACATCAAGGCGCTAGACGGCGGGGTGTGGGAACTGGGACCGGAGCTCAGTGAGTGGAGCCACATTCCGTAGCAATAGCTCTGGTAGATAGGCCCGCTTTGTAACAGGTCGTGAATGAATGCGACCCCTTGCAATTTACCGAAACTGATATATACTATCGGTATATAGCGCGGAGGAGAAGTGCTTTGGAAGCAGGCTATCAAGGCTTGAGCGCCCCTGCTCTAGTCGTGGAGAATCTCTCTTTCAAATACCGAGACCGTCCCGATTATGCCCTGCGCGACGTCTCCTTCGAATTGGAGGCCGGGCAGATCATGCTGGTGGCCGGCACCAGCGGCTGCGGCAAAACCACCCTGATCCGCTGCATCAACGGCCTCATCCCCCGCAGCTACAGGGGAGAGTTGAAGGGGCGGATCCGTCTCCATGGGGAAGAGACCAGCGATAAGCCCCTGGCAGCCATCTCCCAGATCGTGGGCACAGTTTTGCAGGACCCTGAGCGCCAAATCCTGGGCAGCCGCGTCGTCAACGAGGTGGCCTTCGGACCGGAGAACCTGGGCCTGCCGCCTGCAGAAATCATCGCCCGGGTTGATGAAACCCTCGACTACCTGGCCATCAACCATCTGCGGCGGCGGGAAACCTTTTACCTCTCCGGCGGCGAGAAGCAGAAGGTAGCCCTGGCCGGCATCCTGGCCATGCACCCTTCCATCCTCCTCTTGGATGAGCCCCTGGCCAGCCTCGACCCCGCCAGCGCTCAAGAAGCCCTGCGCCTCATCCGCCGCCTGGCCGACGAGGGCCGGGCCATCCTCATCGTCGAGCACCGGGTCGAGGATATACTGAAGATCAGGCCGGAGAAGGCCCTGTTTCTGGTGGATGGCCAGGTGCATTACCTAGGGCCCACGGCCGGCCTCGAGCGGGCGGTAGACTATCGCGAGGTCAAGTTGCCCGCGCCGATGATCATCGTCAAGGCCCGCCACGATCCGCCACCCACCTACGTGCCCCCCCTTCTAACCCAAGCGGAGGAGGTGGGCGAGCCTTTGGTGGAGTTCCAGGACGTAAGCTTTGCCTATGAGGAGGGGCCGCTGGTCCTCCACGACGTCAACCTGACCGTCAGCCACGGAGACGTCGTCGCCGTGCTGGGTCCCAACGGGGCGGGCAAGACCACGCTGGTCAAGCACGCCATCGGCCTGCTCAAGCCCAAGGAGGGGCGCGTGCTGGTCGAGGGAGCGGACACGCACGAGCTAAGCGTGGCCGAGATCGCCAAGACCCTGGGCTACGTCTTTCAGAGTCCCAGCCACATGCTCTTCGCCCCCACGGCGCGGAAGGAGCTGGCCTTCGGCCCTGAAAACCTGGGCTACGACGAGGCCACCATTGACGAGGGAGTGGCCGAAGCAGTGAGGATCCTCAACCTCAGCGGGCTGGAAGAGTACCCACCCCTGGCCCTCAGCTTCGGCCAGCAGAAGCGGGTCAGCATCGCGGCCATCATGTCCATGCGCTCGCGTGTCCTGGTGATGGACGAGCCCACCGCTGGCCAGGATTACAAGAACTACATGGTTTTTATGGACGCCATCCTGCAGTTGCCGAACTTTGAGGCCATCCTGTTCATCACCCACGACATAGACCTGGCGGTCTGCTACGCCAACCGCGTGGTGCTGGTCTACGAGGGGCGCATCGCCGCCGACGGGCCGCCTCAGGAGGTGCTGGCCCAGTACGAGCTCCTGGAACGTTGCCACATCGTGCCCACCTCGCTACTGGCGGCCAACCTGGAGCGCCTGCCCCAGACGGGACGCTTCATGCGGGCGGAGCTGTTGGCTCACGCTACGTAGATATTGGATATTGGGTATTGCCCCGCGCCGGGGGAGGGACGCGGGGTCAAAATAAAACAAAGGAGGAAGAAAAATGCAAAACAAAACATTAACGTGGCTCATCGTCCTGGTCGTGTTCATCGCGCTGATGGTGATCGCCAGTCTGTTGACCGGTCCCGAAGGAGCGCGGCTGTCCGGCATCACTTGGATCATCTTCACTCTCATCGCCGCGGTGATAATCTACGCTATCTACTTCGCCACAGCCGCGAACGAGGCCTGGGAGGTGGGCACCCGCGAGGTGGTGTATATGGCCATCGGCGCAGCGCTTTTCGGCGTGCTGACCTGGTGGGCTAACACCCTCGCACTCCCCTCGGTCAGCCTGGTCAGCCTGCGCCCGACGGTGTGCCTTCCCGTCTTCTTCGGCTTCGTCTTCGGGCCAGTAGTGGGCTTCTTCACCGGGGCAGTGGGCAACATCATCGGTGACTTCCTAACGGGCTGGGGAGTCTACCCGGCGTGGGACATCGCCAACGGCTTCATGGGCCTCATACCGGGCCTGATCCTGCTCTTCGCCAACAAGAGGCGCGGCCTCAACGCCCTGACCGTCGTTGTCGCCGTGCTGGTGGTCATCGCTGCGGCCATCATCCTGATCAACCCCGTGATACCCGACCCCTGGACAGGTGAGGACACGAACTTCGGCCTGTGGGCCTGGTTGTTCCTGATCGGAGGCGCGGTGGTCATCGCGGGGCGCTTCTTGCTGGAACGGGTCAGCGTGGAACTGGCTGCGGTCAACATCTGGGGCACGCTGGGCATCATCATCGGCATCGGCTTCGCCGCCATCGCCGACATCTGGATCAACGGCTACTCCTTCTTCGTGGCCATGGTCGGCGAGTTCGCCCCGGCTGCTGGCTCCAACATCCTCAACGCCATGATCCTGACGCCCATCCTGTTGGCCGCCTATCGTGCCGTGCAGGTGCGGGCCGGCCGCTAGGACATCGGAGGGAAAGGGATGCTGATCGCCTGGAAGTACCGCGAGCGGGATACCATCATCCAGCGGCTCGATCCCAGGGCGCGGATCATCTTCATGCTAGCCATGCTGTTCTCCGTCATCCAGTTCTGGGACTTGCGCATCACCCTGGGGTTCCTGGCGCTGGGCCTGGCTCAGTACTTCCTGGCCAGACTGACCTGGCGCGACACGCGGCGGTCCTGGCTGCTCATCAGCATCCTCATCATCTTTATGACCATCCTGACGTTTCTAACCGGGAGAGGCGGGGTGGCAACCGCTTACTTCGAGGAGCACGTTCTCACCCAGCTTGGGCCTCTTTCCCTCCCCATCGTCGGATGGTCGCTCACCATAGCGATCTCTGTGGAGAAGGCGATCTTCGCCCTCACCCAGATGGTGCGTATGTATGCCATCACCTCCCTGGCCATCGCCGTGCCCTACACCGTTGATCCCAGCCTATACGGAGTGACCTTCCGTGGCCTGGGCCTGCCCGATAAGTTCGCCTACGCCATGGACCTGGCCTTCCGCTTCGTCCCCACCCTGGGGCGCGACTTCAGCATCACCCTGGACTCACAGCGGGCACGGGGCTACGAGGTGGAGAAGCTGGAAGGCGGCATCATCGCCCAGATCCGCAAGCTGGCTCCCCTCATCGTGCCGGTGACCATCAACGCCATCGTTGGAGCAGAGGATATCATAGATGCTATGGACCTGCGCTGCTTCGGGGTAGGCAAACGAACCTGGCTCCAAAAACTGAAGTACAAGCGGGCCGACTGGGCGCTCATCGCTTTCAGCGTCCTCCTGTTCGTGGTGTCCACCGCAGTGCGAGTGGCCCTCCCGGCCCTGGGCCGCGTGTGGGTCCCCGATTTCGTGTTGGCCTGGGCAGG
>CAYNWI010000104.1:6904-8309 GCA_964400825.1 uncultured Anaerolineae bacterium
ACTTGACAATTGGCGAACATGCTGTATCATCAAAGGTAAACGATGAACAGCGGAAGGGGCTGAGAATGTTCAAAAAGGTAACAAGAGTAGCCATAGGCGTGCTCCTCCTTTTGGCCTGTCTGCAAACCAGCGCTATTCCCCCCTACCGGGCCTTCGACTACGGGGTAGGCGCAGTGGTGGCCGGCCACGAGTTCAGCTTTGCCAGGTGGGAGGTCGGAGCCATCACGCGCAAGCTAGATCAAATGGTGACCAGCCCAGCGGGACACTTGAGCGAGGAGGAGAAAAAGGCCATCGTCCTCGATTATATCTCCCTGATCCAGCAGATCGGTCAATTGGAACAAAGCATCCAGCAAGCCTACAGCACCATGGAGGAGAATCCAGCCACGGCTACCCTACCCCTGCGCCAGGAGATGGAGGAACTGAGGCAGCTCCAGGCGGAGAAGCAGGCGTTGGTGGAGGCCATCCTGGAAGAGCAGATAACTCAAGCTCTGCTCTCCCAAGACTTGGATACCCTGGGAATCGTCTGGCCGCCGGTCAAGTTCCAGTTCGAGAGTTTGCCCCTCTATCTGGTGATCTCGCCCCGTCAGGAGATACGGGTGAAGAAAGGGATCTACCTCGAGCACGGCTTGGGCTTAGACGCACGAGAGGCCATCGAGGATGAGATTGACGAGACTTTTGACGTGTCGTCGCTGACCGTAGGCGTCGGGGGATTATCGGTCTATCCAACCATGGTAATGGAGGCAGCCTCCCTGGATTTTGTCCTCAAGACCGCTGCCCACGAGTGGACTCACGGGTACATGTTTTTCAGGCCGCTGGGCTGGCACTACGACGCCAGCCCCCAGATGAGAACCATCAACGAGACGGTGGCCTCTATCGTCGGTGATGAGATCGGCGGCCTGGTCATCGCCCGCTTCTATCCTGAGCTGGCCCCTCCCCCCGCCGAAGAGCGCGAGGAACAGCCTCCACCGGAGCCAGTCGAGTCCGAGTTCAACCGCGAGATGAGGCACATCCGGTTGACAGTTGACGAAATGCTGGCTCAGGGCAACGTGGAAGGGGCTGAGGAGTACATGGAGGAACGACGCCGTTTCCTCATATCCCAGGGCTACTACATCAGGAAGCTGAACCAGGCCTACTTCGCCTTCTATGGTTCCTACGCCACCAGCCCCACCTCCGTGGACCCCATCGGGGAGGCCCTGCAGAGATTGCGGCGAGAGAGCGCTTCCCTCAGAGAGTTCGTTGACACCGTGGCTACCATGAGCAGCCATGAGGAGCTATGGCGAAGTTTGAGCGAGCCCTCGGCGAGTACTGTGTATGACTGCAGAGTGATTCTTCAGGATGACAGGGAGGTAAATTCTCATGGTAGGGCTTGCTGCTACTATCCCTTCGTAAGCATCCGTAATGTCGC